>NZ_JBVHXY010000029.1:81955-100284 GCF_055569215.1 Kitasatospora sp. NPDC029312
CCCCACCCAACCCACCCCCACCCCCCCCCCCCCCCCCCCCCCCCCCCCCCCCCCCCCCCCCCCCCCCCCCCCCCCCCCCCCCCCCCCCCCCCCCCCCCCCCCCCGCTGTCGTCCCTGCGGAATGTCCGTGTGACCTGGTAGTACTTGGGAGCGATGAGCAGCACAGGGGAGAACGGGGCCGAGCCGGAGCAGCTGGCGTTCATCCGGGAGACGGTCAAGCGGGCCAAGCCCCGGACGTGGAAGGGCGCCAAGCGCGCTGAGCACCTGCCGGTGGCCCGGGTCGTGGTGGACAAGGGCGTGCTCACCATCGACAAGTTCTTCGACTACGAGGTCCCGGCCACCATGGCCGAGGAGGCCCGGCCCGGTGTGCGGGTGCGGGTGCGGTTCGGGGCCCGGGTGGTCAAGGGCCAGCGCGAGGGCGGGGAACTGCACGACGGGTTCATCGTCGCCCGGCTGGAGAAGAGCGACTTCCCAGGCCCGCTGGCGCCGCTCGCCCAGGTGCTCTCGCCCGAGCCGGTGCTCTCCCCCGAGCTGCTGCGACTGTGCCGCACCGTCGCCGACCGCTACGCCGGGACGCTGGCCGACGTGCTCCAGCTGGCCGTGCCGCCCCGGCACGCCAAGGCCGAGGCCGAGCCCTCGCCGCCGCCGCTGCCGCGCCCCGGGCCCCCGGCGCCGGGCGGCTGGCAGCGCTACCCGGCGGGGCCGGACTTCCTCGCCGCGCTGGCCGGCGGCGGCTCGCCGCGCGCGGTGTGGGCGGCGCTGCCGGGGCCCGGCTGGCCGTACGAGATCGCGCGGGCGGTGGCGGCGACGCTGGCGGGCGGCCGCGGCGCGCTGGTGGTGCTGCCGGACCGGCGGTCGGTGGCCCGGGTGGACCAGGCGCTCACCGAACTGCTCGGGCCGGGGCTGCACACGGCGCTGGAGGCGGAGCTCGGCCCGCGCGAGCGCTACCGGCGCTGGCTCGCGGTCAGCCGCGGCTCGGTGCACGCCGCGATCGGCACCAGGGCCACCATGTTCGCGCCGGTGCGCGACCTCGGGCTGGTCGTGGTCTGGTCCGACGGCGACGGCAGCCACAGCGACCCGCGCGCCCCGCACCCGCACGTGCGCGAGGTCGCGCTGCTGCGGGCGGCCGAGGAGGGCGCGGCGGTGCTGCTCGGCGGGCACGCGGTGACCGTGGAGGGCGCGCAGCTGGTCAGCACCGGCTGGGCGCGGCCGCTGGTCGCGGACCGCGAGACGGTGCGGCAGGTCGCACCGCGGGTGCGCACGGTCACCGACCAGGACCAGCACCGGGACGCCGCCGCGCAGGCCGCCCGGCTGCCCTCGGTGGCCTGGGAGGCCGCCCGGGAGTCGCTCGCGGCCGGGCACCCGGTGCTCATCCAGGTGCCCCGGCGCGGTTACGTGCCCCGGCTGGCCTGCGCACGGTGCCGTACTCCGGCCCGCTGCCGGCGCTGCGAGGGGCCCCTGGAGGCGCCCGCGGCGGACGCGCAGCTGGTCTGCGGGTGGTGCGGGGAGGCGGAGCGCGACTGGCACTGCCCCGAGTGCGGCTCGTTCCGGCTGCGGGCGCAGGTGGTCGGTGCCCGGCGCACGGCCGAGGAGCTGGGCAAGGCCTTCCCGCGGATTCCGGTGCGGACCTCGGGGCGGGAGGCGGTGCTGGCCGGCGTGCCGGACGAGCCCTCGCTGGTGATCTCCACGCCCGGCGCGGAGCCGGTGGTGGAGGGCGGCTCCGGGTACGGGGCCGCGCTGCTGCTGGACGGCTGGGCGCTGCTGAGCCGACCGGACCTGCGGGCCGGGGAGGAGGCGCTGCGGCTCTGGCTGGCGGCGGCCGCGCTGGTCAGGCCGTCGACGGAGGGCGGGACGGTGGTGGTGGTCGCCGAGCCCTCGGCCCGTCCGGTCCAGGCACTGGTGCGCTGGGACCCGCTCGGGCACGCCGGGCTGGAGCGGGACGAGCGGGCGCAGCTGCACTTCCCGCCGGTGTCGCGGATGGCCTCGGTGAGCGGGAGCCCGGCGGCGGTCGCCGATCTGCTGAACCTGATCCGGCTGCCGGAGGGGGCGGACGTGCTCGGGCCGGTGCCGGTGCCCGCCCTGCGGGGCGAGGAGCAGGAGCGGGCGCTGCTGCGGGTGGCGCCCGGACAGGGGGCCGCGCTGGCCGCGGCGCTCAAGGCGGCGCAGATCGCGCGGATCGCGCTGCGGACGCCGGAGCCCGTGCGGGTGCGGATGGATCCGACGGACATCGGGTAGCGCCGCGCTCGGGGGTGGGTCGGAGCGGACCTCGGCGTCGGGCGGTCGCCGTTCCCATGGGGCGGGAGACGAGCCCTGCGGGGGCGGGGTGAATGGGCCACCCCGCCCCGGGTGGCCCGGTCAGCCGCGCAGGGGGATGCCGGTGCGGTCGGGCTGTGGGCGCTCGACGGCGGCGCGGTCGAGGGGAGCGCGGTCGAGGGGAGCGCGGTCGAGGGGGGTACCGCGGTCCAACGGGGCGCCGCGGTCGAGGGCGACGCGGTCCAGGCCGCCCTGGCGGGCGGCGGGGACGGTGGCGGACAGGCCGCCGCGTTCGGCGGCGGGGGCGGGCAGCTCCTCGGAGCGGTCCGGGCGGTTGGGAGCCGGGACGGCGCCGCTGGCGGCGAGGAGTTCGCTGGTCGGGCGGCGCATGCCGTAGCGGCGGTGCACGGCCTGCTTGGTGACCCCGAGGGCGGAGCCCACCGAGTCCCAGGAGAAGCCGAGCGCCCGGTCGAACTCGACCGCCGCCGCCACCAGCGTCTCCACGCTCTCCCTCAGCTCCTGCGCCAGGCGCACGGTGGGCGCGGGCGCCCGGCCGTACACCACGAAGCCGGCCGAGGTGCTGGGGCGGCGCGGTCGGTAGACGTTCCCCAGCTGGGCGGTGAGCGTCCGCAGCGCGTCGACCTGGCGCCTCACCCGCTCGATGTCCCGCACCAGCAGGTGCAGGCTCGCCCGCGCCCGGGCGTCGTGGTTGATCTGCTCGGCCATGGCCTACGTGCCACCTTCCGTACGGTTCAGCTCGGCCGGGGCGCGGTGTCCCGTGCGCCCGGCCCCGGTCAATCTCTCTTGACCAACGCCGAAGCGGGGGCCGGGGTAACGCGGCTCGCCGGAGTCGGCCCGCGCCGGGGGCCGGTGCGTTCGCCCGGGGACGGCCCTCCGGGGCCCCGGGCGAGTTGCATAGACTTGCCGTGAACCAGTCGTTGCCCGTAGCCCGTGACCTTCCGGACAGGAGCCCGTACCCCGTGGCGATCCAGCCGATCCGTCTCTTCGGAGACCCCGTCCTGCGGGCCACCGCCCAGCCGGTGACCACCTTCGACAAGGAACTGCGCAACCTGGTCCACGACCTCACCGACACCATGCTCGACGCCCCCGGCGCCGGCCTGGCCGCGCCCCAACTGGGCGTCTCGCTACGGGTGTTCACCTACCACGTGGACGGCGTCACCGGGCACCTGATCAACCCGGACCTGTCGCTGAGCGAGGAGGAGCAGGACGGCCCCGAGGGCTGCCTCTCGCTGCCCGGGCTGCGGTACGACACCAGGCGGGCGTACGGCGTGGTGGCCAAGGGCTTCAACATGTACGGCGATCCGGTCACGCTGGAGGGCACCCAGCTGCTCGCCCGGTGTATCCAGCACGAGACCGACCACCTGGACGGCATCGTCTTCATCGACCGGCTCGACCGGGAGCAGCGCAAGGCCGCGCTGAAGGCGATCCGGGAGGCGGACTGGGGCGACGGGCCCGCGCCGGTCGTCAAGGTCTCGCCGCACAGCACCTTCGGTGCCGCTCGCTGACTCCGGTCGGCCTCCTGAACTCCGCTTGACAGAAAGGCACTTGATGCGTCTCGTGTTCGCCGGCACCCCCGAGGTCGCCGTTCCCGCCCTGGAGGCGCTGCTCGCCTCCGACCGGCACGAGGTCGTCGCGGTGGTCACCCGCCCCGACGCCCCGGCCGGGCGCGGCCGCAAGCTGGTCGCCAGCCCCGTCGCCCAGCGCGCCGAGGAGGCCGGGATCGAGGTCCTCAAGCCGGCGAAGCCCAGCGACCCGGAGTTCGTCGCCCGGCTCACCGAACTCGCCCCCGACTGCTGCCCGGTGGTCGCCTACGGCGCGCTGCTGCGGCCCGGCACGCTGGAGATCCCCAAGCACGGCTGGGTCAACCTGCACTTCTCCCTGCTGCCCGCCTGGCGCGGCGCGGCCCCGGTGCAGCACGCCGTGCTGGCCGGCGACGAGGTCACCGGCGCGTCGACCTTCCTGATCGAGCAGGGCCTGGACTCCGGCCCGGTCTACGGCGTGATCACCGAGGAGCTCCGCCCCGGCGACACCAGCGGCGAACTGCTCACCCGGCTGTCGGTCTCCGGTGCGCGGCTGCTCGCGGCCACCATGGACGGCATCGAGGACGGCTCGCTGCACCCCGTGCCGCAGCCCGCCGAGGGCGTCACGCTCGCGCCGAAGATCACCGTCGACGACGCGCGGATCCACTGGGACCACCCCGCGCTGCGGATCGACCGGGTGGTGCGAGGCTGCGCACCCGCGCCGGGGGCGTGGACGGAGTTCCGGGGCGAGCGCCTGAAGCTCACCGGGCCGGTCAAGCTGCTGCCGGAATCGGCGGAACTGGCGCCGGGCGAGGTCGCGATGGCCGGCAAGAACAGCGTGCGGGTGGGCACCGGGAGCCACGACATCGAGCTCGGGGAGGTGCGTCCGCAGGGGAAGAAGGAGATGCGGGCGGCGGACTGGGCACGTGGGGCGCGGCTGGAGCCGGGGGAGCGGCTCGGCGTCCCGGCCGACGGCCCCGACGGCCCCGGCGGCTCTGAGCGCGCTGAGGGCTCTGGGGGCGCCGAGGGCCCCGGCGGCTCCGAGCGCTGAGGCCCCGGTTCGGCGTTACTGTTCGTCTGATGACTTCTGATAACCACCGCAGCACCTTGAGGCACCTGTGACCACCCCCAGCGCCAAGCGCGCCCCCCGCCCGCACCGCCGCCCGAAGAAGGACCCGGCCCGGATCGTCGCGTTCCGCGCCCTGCGCGCCGTCGACGAGCGCGACGCGTACGCCAACCTGATCCTGCCCTCGCTGCTGCGCGAAGCCGAGCAGCAGGGCATGGACCGGCGCGACGCCGCCCTCGCCACCGAGCTGGTCTACGGCACCCTGCGCCTGCAGGGCACCTACGACGCCGTCATCGCGGCCTGCATCGACCGGCCGCTGAGCAAGGTCGACCCGCCGGTGCTGGACGTGCTCTCGCTCGGCGCCCACCAGCTGCTCACCACCCGCATCCCCACCCACGCGGCCGTCTCGGCGACCGTCGAACTGGCCCGGGTGGTACTCGGCGACGGCAAGGCCAAGTTCGTCAACGCCGTACTGCGCCGGATCAGCGCCCACGACCTGGACACCTGGATCGAACAGGTCGCCCCGCCGTACGACCAGGACGCCGAGGACCACCTGGCCGTCGTGCACTCCCACCCGCGCTGGGTCGTCTCCGCGCTCTGGGACTCGCTCGGCCGCTGGCAGCCGGACGCCTCCGGGCGCGGCGCCGTGGAGGAGATGCTGCGTGCCGACAACGAGAGGCCCGAAGTGACCCTGGTCGCCCGCCCCGGCCGGGCCACCGTCGGCGAACTCGCCGAGGCGCTGCCCGAGGCCGAGCCGGGCCGCTGGTCCCCGTTCGCGCTGCGGCTCGCCGAAGGCGGCGACCCGGGCTCGCTGGCCGCCGTCCGGGAGAACCGGGTCGGCGTGCAGGACGAGGGCAGCCAGCTCGTCGCGCTGGCCCTGGCCTCGGCGCCGCTGGACGGGCCGGACCGGGTCTGGCTGGACGGCTGCGCCGGACCGGGCGGGAAGGCGGCGCTGCTCGGCGCCCTGGCCGCCGAGCGGGGCGCGGCGCTGGTCGCCAGCGAGAAGCAGCCGCACCGGGCCAGGCTGGTGGCGCGGGCCCTGGAGGGCAACCCCGGCCCGTACACGGTGATCGCGGCGGACGGGACGCGGCCCGCCTGGCGCTCCGGCGGCTTCGACCGGGTGCTGGTGGACGTGCCGTGCTCCGGCCTGGGCGCGCTGCGCCGCCGTCCGGAGGCGCGCTGGCGGCGCCGGCCGGCCGACATCGCCGCCTTCGGGCCGCTGCAGCGGGACCTGCTGCGCTCGGCGATCGAGGCCACCCGGGTCGGCGGGGTGGTCGGCTACGCGACCTGCTCGCCGCACCTGGCGGAGACCCGCGCCGTGGTGGACGACGTGCTGCGCGGCGAGGGCGGCCGGGTCGAGTGGATCGACGCCCGGCCGCTGCTGCCCGGCGTACCGGCGCTCGGCGACGGGCCGGACGTCCAGCTGTGGCCGCACCTGCACGGGACGGACGCGATGTACCTGGCGTTGCTGCGGCGCACGGCCTGAGGCCCTCGGCCGCTCGCGGCTGCGGTGGCTTGCATCTCCCGTCGGGGGAGGTACCAGAGTGGTGGCCGTGAACGGCGAAACACGTCCACTCTGGACGATCGGTGAACTGGCCCGGCGGACCGGGCTGACGGTGAAGACCGTCCGTTTCTACTCCGACCAGGGCATCGTGGCGCCGGCCGACCGCAACCCGGCCGGCCACCGGCGGTACGGCGCGGACGCCGTCGCCCGCCTGGACCTGGTGCGCACCCTGCGCGAGCTCGGGCTCGGGCTGCCGGAGATCCGGCGGGTGCTGGAGCGTGAACTCGCGCTCCCCGACGTCGCGGCGGCCCACGCCGAGGCGCTCGACCTCCGGATCCGGGTGCTGCGGCTGCGGCGTGCCGTGCTCGGCGCGGTGGCCCGGCACGGGTCCACCACGGAGGAGTTGACGCTCGTGCACCGGTTGGCCCGGTTGACGGGGGAGGAACGTCGGCGCCTGGTCGGGGAGTTCCTGGCCGAGGTGTTCGGCCCGGACGGCGGTACCGAGGCGTTCGGCCCGGACGGCCGGAGCGAGGGGGTGGCCCGGTCGCTGACGCCGGAGCTCCCGGACGACGCCACGGTCGAACAGGTCGAGGCCTGGGTCGAGTTGGCGCGGCTGGCGGGGAGTGCCGGCTTCCGGGAGCTGTTGCGCCGTCTGGCGGCGGACGAGGCCGCGGAGTGCGGAGCGGGCGGGCCGCCCCGGCCGGGGCTGGCCGTGCTGGTGCGCTCGACGGTCGGGCCGGCGGCCGAGGCCGGGGTGGCGCCCCGCTCGCCCGAGGCGGCCGGGGTGGCGGCGGAACTGCTCGAACGGTACGCCGGGCTGCCGGGGGTCGCCGTGACGGGCGGTGCGTCCCGCGTCCGGCTGCTGGAACGGCTGCGGGCGATGGCCGACCCCCGGCGGGAGCGGTACCTGACGCTGCTGGCGGTGGTCAACGGCTGGACGGCGCCGCAGAGTTCGGCGACGGTGCTGGAGTGGGCGGCGCAGGCGCTCACGGCCACGGCCGCGACGGGCCGGGGCAGTCGGTGAGGAAGGCGTGGGCCTGGGCCCGGAGGTGGTCGATCGGCGGGTCCTCGCAGATCACCTCCAGGCCGAGCCCGGTCGCCTGGCCCCGGTGGTAGTAGGACTGGTAGGCGAGGTACGGGCGGTGGTCGTCGGTTGGATCGAGGCCCACGGCGAAGGTCGCGAAGTGGATCCGCTCGTTCCCGGTGCGCTCCGACTCCGTCCGGGAGAGCCGCCACTCGAACTCGTACGGTTCCGGGTCGGAGGGCAGGTCCAGGAGGGCCTGGGCGAGTCGGCGGACGTCGTCCGGACCGGCGAAGGGGAGCGACTCGGAGTAGAACGGAGCGGCGGCGGACAGCTCCCAGCCGTTGCCGTTGCGGCTGACGGTCAGTGCCCACTCGCCGTCCTGGTCGTGCCAGCGGCAGCTGAGGATCGGCTCCATGGTGGTCAACCTCCCTGTGGCGCGCGGCCGTTTCACCCCCGCCCGCTCATCGTGGCACACCGGGCGGGCCGTCGGGGCAGCGCGTGAGGGGCGTGCGGACGGAGCGCGGGCAGGGATGAAAGAACGGCCGCGCCTGCGGCGGCTCGGGCGCGCGGGGTCGCCCGGTCAGGTCGTGGCGGGGTGCCAGGGGCGGTCGGGGCGGGTGAGGACCGGGCTGGAGGTGAGGCGCAGCCCGTAGACCGCGCGGTCGTCGTCGGCGGGGACGGGAGCGGTGGCGGAAGCGGGGACGGGGTCGGGGACCGGGCCGAGGTACTCATGGCCGGTCAGGTGGCACCAGGCGGGCAGGTCGAGCGGGGCGGCGGGGTCGGTGGTGTGGATGTGGACCACCGCGCCGGCCGGGAGGTGGGCGATGCGGGCGCGCAGGCGGAGCAGGAGCTGGACGCAGAGCAGGCCGGTGCCGTCGACGGTGAGGTCGGGGGCGGGGGTGCTGCCGTGGTGGTAGTGCGTCATGTGCTGTCCCTCGCGCTGGTGCGGGCCCGTCGGCCTTTGGTACGGGTCTCGGGTGCGGCCAGCCTAGGTCGTGGGGGTGCGGGTGGCGGGCCGGGGGTGGCCGTGGTCGGCGGTCAGGGGGTTCAGCGGGTCAGCGGCGCGAGGAGGGTGCCGAGGGCGGTGAGGTCGTCGGCGGGCCACTGGGCGAACAGGTCGGCGGCGACCTGGCGGGCGGTGTGCCGCATCTCGGCGAGGCGTTCACGACCGGTGGCCGTCAGAGCGGCGTACGCGACCCGGGCGTCGCGCGGCGCGGGCTCGCGGGTGACCAGGCCGATGCGTTCGAGCGGGGCCAGGCCGCGGGTCACGCCGGAGGCGGTGAGGCCGAGGGTCTCGGCGAGGTCGACGCGACGCATCCGGCCGCCGGGTGCCTCGCTGAGGCGGAGCAGCATCGTGAAGTCGGACAGGCTCACGCCGTGCAGGCCGCTGAGGCTGGCGTCGAAGCGCTTGACGACGGTGGCCTGGGCGCGGACCAGGCGCAGGGCGGTGTCCAGGGGATCGGGGCCGGCGGGTGCTGCCGCGGGGGTTGGTGCGGGCTCTGGCGAGGGTTCTGGTGCGGGGTTTGTCATTGCCACCTCCTTGACTGCTCAAGTATATGCCGGAGCGGAGCCGTCAAGGAGGTGGCGCGGGGGAGGGGGTGGGTCAGTGGGCGGACTGGGCGGCGCGGCGCCGGCGCTTGCCGAGCGGTGCCTGGGACAGGTCCTCGGCCTGGGAGCGGAGGTTCTTGTAGCCGTAGCCGCGGCTCGACAGCCAGGACCGCGCCGCCTGCTCGGCCCGCTCGGTGGCCTCGACGATGTCCTCCTCGGCCTCGCCCTCGTCGAGGAAGCGGAAGGTGAAGGCGGCCCGAGCGGTCAGGTCGTAGCTCAGGTGGCCCTCGCGGGTGAAGGTGGCGTGCAGCACGTCGTGCTCGGCCGCGGCCGCGACGAGTGCGGCGCGCTGGTCGTCGGTGAGGCCGTCGAAGACGCCGCGCACCATGATGCGGAAGGTTCGGTTGGTCATGCCCCGACGATAGGCAGCGGGGGCCGCAACCCGCCAATGTGATTTCGGTGTGCCCCGGCGCGCCAGGGCCGGCGGTGGTTGGCGTCGAAGTCCGGCTCACGGGGGCTGGGTCTCGCGGTGGGCCAGCAGCGACCAGAGGATCCAGCCGGTGACGCGGGTGCGGGTGACCAGGACCTTCGCCCAGCGTGCGCCGAGCGGCGACGTCCAGGTGTCCACCACCTCCACCTGGTCACCGGAGTTGGCGAGCCCGACCACCGGGTCCGCGCCGAAGTGGTCGAGGCGGACGTTGGCGGCGCTCGCGGAGACCTCCCACCAGCCGGACGCGACCGCGGGCGGCCGCGGCTCACCGGGAGAGACGGCCGCCGGGACGAGCAGGATGGCGAGGGAGACCGCCGCCGCAGTCGCCCGGCCGATCACCGCCACGAGAGCCTCGGGATCGCGCTGTGCCCGGGCCGTGCGGAAGCTGTGGACAACGGGGGGATCATGTACAGCAGAACGAGCCGCCCCGGCGTGCGCGTACGGGCGCGCGCCGACGCTCACCCGGTCGAGTGAGCCAGGCTGCGGCGGCGCGCCGGGCCGCGCCCGCTTCTCCGTCAACTGGACCGATGAACGGCCGAGTTGGCTCAGGACCGGCGGGGCGGCTGCTCGCCCTCGAGTACGGACCGGGAGCGCGCGGAGAACAGCTCGGCTGCCGGACTCGCTGGACTCGTCGGCCCGCGATGCCGGGCAGCCCCGAGGCCCGTCCGGGCGTGTCCGGGGGCCTTCGGGAGCCTTCGGCGGCCTCAAGCCTTCGCCGCCGATTCGTAACGATCGCGCTGCTCAGGGCCTCCCATGCGCAGGAAGGAGCGCGGTTTTCCCTTCTCTTTGTTTCGGATCTTGGCGGCCTCTGCGACGATCCGGTGATCGTCGCCTCGTTGCGGTGGGCGACGCGTCGCAGGGGAGAGACGGGCATGGCCGAGCGGCCCGAGGACAGCGTCGTCCGGGCGAGGACGAGGTGGCACGCCAGGTTCGCGGTGAGCGGGGAGACCTGGATGGTGGTCTGCGGCGGCGTGCTGGGGGCGATGTTCGGGAGTCTGGGCCTGGCGGTGGTGTTCGCGCCCGCGAACGGGTTCGGTGGCGACAGCCTCCCGTTCATGGGCGCCGTCAGCATCCTCGGTCTGATGCCCTGCGGCGCCGGGTTCGTCTGGGCGCTGATCCACCCCCGGCGCGGCCTGCCGGCCGTGGCCATCGGGGCGCTGCTGGGGCTGGGCATCTTCCTCCGCTTCGCCGGGGACGGCCTCAACGACTCCTGGAAGGCCCCGCTGGACCGCCCGTCCACGGTCCGCGCCGTCGGCAGCTGGACCAGCGGGGACCTGGTGGTGCGGGTCCGGCCCGACCAGGTGGTGGCCTACCGCAGCGCCGGCGGGGCCGTCGCCTGGCGGTGGACGCCCCCCGGCGAGGACTCCGTGTGCACCATGAGCCGGGGGATCGGTGCCGGCGGCATCGGCCTGATCGGCCACTCCCCGCACGACCGCCCCTGTGCGGCGGTGACGGCGCTGAACCTCGCCGACGGCCGCGAGAGCTGGCAGGCCGAGGTGGACGCGCCCGCCCGCGACGGCGACTCCGCCACCGCCGACCTGGTCGCGGTCGCCGGGCCGCAGGCCGTCCTCCAGGACCGGGACGGCTGGCGGGCCGTCCGGCTGACGGACGGTGCGGCGCTGTGGCACAGCGCGGCCGGCCCCGGCTGCACCCCGTTGCAGGTCGCGGGCGGCGAACAGGACGTGGTGACGGTCACCCAGTGCGGCGACACCGAGCCGCCGGTGCTGCGGACGATCGCACCGGGGGACGGGGCCGAGCGCTCGAAGGTCGCCCTGCCGGCCCCGGGCGGGGTGAAGAACCTCGAGGTCGTCTCGGTGGATCCGCTCGCGGTGTGGGTCGACGCCCAGGCCGAGCGCGGCACCCACGCGGTGCTCAGCTACGACCGGGCGGGCCGGCAGCGCGCCTCGATCCCGGTCTCCGGCGACGAGTACGACCTCGACGTGATGCTGGGCGGTGTCCACGCCTTCGACGAGTTCAGCGCCCGGCCGCTGTTCGGCGGTGTGGTGGTGGGGGACCTGTTCATCGTGCCGGGCGAGAAGCCGGGAGACGTCGGCATCAGCGGTGGCAGTCACCCCGGCCGCACCGCCACCGGGCGGCTCGTCGCGTACTCCCTGGCGGACGGCGGCAAGCGCTGGACGGCGGGCCTGGACGACCAGGTGACGGGCGTGCTGGTGGACGGTGACTCGGTGTGGGCGATGACCCGGGACAAGGTGACCCGGGTCGACGCGGCGACCGGCCGGCAGAGCCGGGAGCTGGACGTCAACGACACCGCCTCGCTGTACCCCGTGGACCTGTCGGCGGCGGGGCGGGAACGGTTCACGGTGGTGGCGGAGGACGGCACCCGGGACGAGCCGCCGGTGCGCGGCATGAGCTGAGCACGGCGCCCCGCGCCTGCGGACACCGGGGCGCGGACGGCGCGGCTGCCGTCGCCACCGCCCGCGCTGGTGACGGTGTGTGATTGCCCCGGGAGCGACGGCTGAGCCTTCCCAGCGGTTGTGTCAGGCTGGTGGGAGAGCGCCGCCGACGTCGGGAGGCTCGTGATGACCGAGATCAGGGTGAACGGGGTATCGCTGCACTACGAGGTCCGTGGCGCGGGCCCCGGGGTGGTGCTGGTGCACGGGTCGTGGAGCGACGCGGACTGCTGGGCACGGGTGATGCCGGGCCTCGCGGAGTCCACCACCGTCGTCGCCTACGACCGGCGCGGGCACAGCCGTAGCGAGGACCTGCTCACCCAGGGATCCGTCCACGAGGACGCGGCCGACCTGGCCGGGCTGATCCAGGGCCTCGGACTCGCGCCCGCCTTCGTCTGTGGGGAGTCCTACGGCGGCATGGTCACCCTCCGGCTCGCCGCCGCCTGGCCGGACCTGCTGCGCGGCATCGCCGTGCACGAGCCGCCGGGCAGCGGCATCCTGCTCGCCGATCCGGAGCTGCGCCCGATCGGTACCGCCTTCGCCGACCGGATCGCCGCCGTCCGGGAGCTGCTGGAGCAGGCGGAGTCCGCGGCCGCCGCCGAACTGTACGTCAACAGCATCGGGTTCGGGCCCGGCGCGTGGGAGCAACTGCCCGCGCCGATCCGGCACACCTACATCCGCAACGCGCCGACCTACCTGGACGAGCTGCGCGATCCCGACGCCCTGGACCTCGACCTCACCGGGCTGGCGCGGTTCACCGAGCCCGCGCTGCTCACCCAGAGCGACGACAGCGCGCCGATGTTCGGGGAGGTGCTGGACCTGATCGACCTCACCCTGCCGAAGGCGGAGCGGCACCTGTACGTCGGCGCCGGCCACGCCCCGCACCTGTCGCAGCCGGAGGAGTGGGTGCGGGTCGTCCTGCCGCGCGCGCTCGCCTGAGCCGGCCGGTGGCCGCCGTGGCGACGGCGTCCGCTCCCCGCGCGGCGGCCCCTCCCCGCGCGGGCGTCCTGCCGCTTCAGCGTTCGGCGGCGCCCCAGCCGTCGTCGGGCAGGGAGGGGTCGGGCTCGGGGCAGTCGGTGTGCTCGTAGCCCCACAGCAGCGCCTTGGACAACAGCCAGTCCTCCAGCAGCGGTTCGCCGTAGCCCTCGCGTTCGACGAGGACCAGGGCCACCCAGAGGTCCTGGGCGGGCGAGAACTCCAGGGTCCGCTGGTCGGGGACGTTCTCGTACGTCACCGTCCGCCAGGTGCAGCCCGCCGCCGTGAGCGCCGCCGTCAGCTCCGACTCGCCCACCCGCGTCGCGTAGGTCCGCAGTCCGCCGCCCGCGCGCGGGAGTTCGAGTTCGCCCTGCCAGGTCGGCAGGGTCAGTGACCGGAGCCGGCGGCAGCGGCAGAACACCGTCAGCACGTCGCCGAAGCCGAAGGAGTGCGGCCAGCGGGTCTCCCGGTGGATGCGGCCGCCGTCCCACGGCTCGCCGTAGCGGGCCGCCAGTTCGGGCAGGGAGGCGCCGTAGCGGAGCTCGCCGAGGGCGCCGGTGGCGGCGAGTTCCGTGATCCGGGCCAGGAAGTCCCGCCCTTCGTACGGCACTTCGGGCGTCACCCCAGGCAACCGCGCACCGCCTCGATCAGCCGGTTGGCGCGGGCGTCGCCGTGGCCGATCATCCGGTTCGCCACGTATCCGAAGCCGACGCCGAACTCGTCGTCACCGAAGGCGAACTGGCCGCCGGCGCCGTCGTTGCCGAAGCTGCGCGGGCCGAGCAGCCGGCGGAAGGCGGGGGAGTCGAGCAGCAGGCCGGAGCCCCAGCGGGCGCCCATGTCGAAGCCCAGGAAGCCCTGGCCGGAGGAGAGTTCGCGCACCGCGTCGGCCACCGTGTCGGGCGAGAGCAGCCGCTCGCCGCCGTCCAGGCCGGTGGCGGCGGCCGCGTACAGGCCGGCCAGGCCGCCGGCGGAGGCGACGGCGCCCGCGCCGGGCAGTTCGATCGTGTGCAGGGCCGGGTCGTTCCAGCCGTGGGGCACATCGAGGCCGGGGAAGACCAGCGCGCCGTTCATCGTCACGATCCGGGTGAGCAGGTGCTCCGGGCCGGGCATGGGGCGGCGGCCGTCGGCCTCCACCAGCCGTGCCACGCGCGGGAGTTCGTTCTCCGGCAGGCCGATCCAGAGCGGCAGGCCGAGCGGCTCCGCGATCTCCTCGCGCAGGAAGGCGCCCGGGGTCAGGCCGGTGATCCGGCGGATCACCTCGCCGACCGCGAAACCGAGCACATGGCCGTGGTACTCGTACGTCGTCCCCGGCTCCCACAGCGGCTGCTGCTCCTCGATCGCCCGGACCACCGGCTCCCAGGCCGCGATCTCCTCGAAGGAGAGCACCGCGTCCAGGGCCGGGATGCCGGCCCGGTGGCCGAGGATCGTCCGGGTGGTGACGGCCTGCTTGCCGTGGCGCGCGAACTCGGGCCAGTAGCGGGCGACCGGGGCGTCCAGGTCGAGCCGGCCCTGCTGGGCGAGGAGCAGGGCGCTGATGCCGACCGCGCCCTTGGCGCAGGAGAACACGGGCACGAGGGTGTCCTGCGTCCAGGCCCGGCCGGTGTGCTCGTCGGCGGTGCCGCCCCACAACTCGACCACCTTGCGGCCGCCCACGTACACCGTGGTGGCGGCGCCGAGCTCGGGGAACTCGGCGAAGTTGGCGGCGAAGGCGTCCGCCACGGCGCCGTAGCCTTCGTCCGCCCACCCCTGGTACTGCTGCATCGGTGCGGTCCCGTTCTGCTCGTGGCCTGCGCCAAGATCGTCGACCGGACCACGCTACGGGGTCGGGACCGCCATGACGAGCCGTTTTGCCCGGGCCGGGACGGATGGGGCGGATGTGACGAACGGCCTTGCGGCGGAGCGACGCGCCGGCCCTGTGGGCGGCGGGCTGCGGCTTTCCGTCCGACGGACCCGGAGAGGCGTCAGTCCGCCGTAGTCGCCCGCTGAGCGGCCGGCCCCGGCGCGCGGGTCACGCGGTCCCTGACGCCCCGGTGCGGCCAGGCGGCCACCGCCAGGGCCGTGCCGATGCCGACGAAGGCTGCCGCGCCGGCCGGGACCACCCAGCCGGTGAGCGGGTCGGCGCCGTCGTGGTCCCCGTGGTCGAGCGCGCCGAGCAGGGCGGTGAGCAGGCCGTACGGGACGAGCAGGGCGCCGGCCCGGGCGGCGGTGAGCAGCAGGAGCCGGAGCGGGCGGCGTCGGGGTGGGCGGCGGGCCAGGACGGCGGCGAGGGCGAGGCCGGTCAGGGCCAGCACGGCGGTGAAGTCCACGCCGTGGCGCTCCAGCCAGACCAGGGCGGTGGGTGCGCCGTTGCGCCGGAACTCGTCGCTCAGCTCGAAGCCGGTCACCAGCCCGGCCCGGCCGCCCGCCGCCCAGTAGGTCTTCAGCGCGATGTACGGCAGGGCGAGGCTGCCGGCCAGGGTGACGATGCGCAGCCGGTGTCGGTTCATGTCCGCTCCTCGGGTTCTGGTGCTTCAACCCTGCTTCGCGTCAGGAGGGTTGTGGTCCTGCGCCGGGAGGGGCCGCCTCCCCCCGGCGGGGGAGGCACGGGCCGGGCGGCCTAGCAGGGCGCGGGGGTGGGCAGGCTCGGTCGGACGTACCGTGCAGACGTCTGCACCGGATGAAGGAGCGCATGATGACCGCAGTGCACGAATCCGTCCTGGAGGCGATCGGCGGGACGCCGCTGTTCCGCCTCGCCCGGCTGGGAGCCGGGATCGCCGCGCCGATCTACGCCAAGGCCGAGTTCCTCAACATCGGCGGCAGCGTCAAGGACCGTGCGGCGCTGTCCATGGTGTTGGCGGCGGAGCGGGACGGCGTGCTGGAGCCCGGTGGGACGATCATCGAGGCGACCTCCGGCAACACCGGCATCGGGCTGGCCCTCGTGGGCCGTCAGCGCGGGTACCGGGTGATCGCCGGGGTGTCGGACAAGGCGTCGCCGGAGAAGGCGGACATCCTGCGGGCGTACGGCGCCGAGGTGGTGCTCGCGACGACGTCCGTGCCGCGGGAGGATCCGCGGCACCTGTTCAACGTGGTCCGGCGGCTCACCGAGGAGATCCCCGGAGCCTGGCTCGCCAACCAGTACGACAACCTGGCCAATCCGGACGCCCATGTCCGGACCACCGGCCCCGAGATCTGGGAGCAGACCGGCGGCCGGGTGACCCACTTCGTCGCGGGCGTCGGCACCGGCGGCACCGTCACCGGCACCGGCGGCCACCTCAAGCAGGTGTCCGGCGGCGCCGTGACCGTCATCGGCGCGGACCCGGAGTCCTCCTCCTACGGCGGCGGGGACGGCAGCCCGTGGTTCGTCGAGAGCATCGGGCACTTCCTCCACCCCGAGACCGTCGAGGACCGCTGGCCGCAGGCCTACCGCTCCGAGGTGATCGACTCCTTCGAGCGCATCCCGGACCGCGAGTCGCTGCTGACGGCGCGCCGGCTCGCCCGCGAGGAGGGCATCCTGGCCGGTCCGTCCTCCGGTACCGCCGTCGCGGCGGCGCTGCGGACGGCACGCCGGCTGGGGCCGGAGGACCTGGTCGTGGTGCTGCTGCCGGACTCGGGCCGCTCCTACCTGTCGAAGGTGCACAGCGATGCGTGGATGCGGCGCTGGGGCTTCCTGGAGGAGCCGGGGGAGACGGAGCTGCGGGCCGCGCTGGCGTCGGCGGGCCCGCTGGTGACGGTCGGGGCGGACGCGACCGTCGGCGAGGCGCTGGACGCGCTGCGGGCCGCGCTGGGCGGAGTGGCACCGGCGGTCCTGCCGCGGGCGGCGCGGCCGTACGGGGTGGCCGACGCGGAGGTGCTGGGCTCGGTGTCCCACGAGGTGCTGCGGGCGGCGCTGGCGGACGGCGGGGCCAAGCCCGACGGCCCGGTGCGCCCGCTGCTGGGGCCGGCGCTGCCGACCGTCGGGGTCGGGCAGCCGGCCGCCGAGGCGCGGGCCGCGCTGGCGGGCGGACATCCGGCGGTGGTGGTGCTGGTGGACGGGCGGGCGGCCGGGGTGCTGACCCGGGCGGTGCTCGGGTAGGCGGGCTCTGGTGGCGGCTCGGGTAGGTCGTCGGTGTGGGCCGCCGCTGGAGGGTCGCCGCTGCCCCGGAGCGTCCCGCTGGCCGAGCGCTCCGCGGGCCGTCGGCCGTACGGAAGTTCGCCACGCACGGACGCTGATCCGCCAGGCTGCGCAATGTGCTGGACACCGGTGCCGGTGTGGTCTTGGGTGGGGCGCCATGGAGTACACCCACCTCGGCCGCACCGGCCTGACCGTCTCCCGCCTCTGCCTCGGCACCATGAACTTCGGCCCCCACACCGAGGAGGCCGAGGCCCACCGCCTGATGGACACCGCCCACGAGCGCGGCATCAACTTCTTCGACACCGCCAACTCCTACGGCCGCGACAGCGAAGGCCGGCTCGCGGGCCGCACCGAGGAGATCATCGGCCGCTGGTTCGCCCAGGGCGGCGGCCGCCGCGAGCGCACCGTGCTCGCCACCAAGGCCTACGCCGCGATGAGCGACTGGCCCAACGAGGGCAGGCTGTCCGCGCTCGCCGTCCGCAAGGCCGTCGAGGCCAGCCTGCGCAGGCTGCAGACCGACCACATCGACCTCTACCAGATGCACCACATCGACCGGGACACCCCCTGGGAGGAGATCTGGCAGGCGATGGAGGTCCTGGTCGCCCAGGGAAAGATCATCTACGTCGGCTCCAGCAACTTCGCCGGCTGGCACATCGCCCAGGCCCAGGAGGCAGCCCGCTCCCGGCACTTCCTCGGCCTGGTCAGCGAGCAGTCCCTCTACAACCTGCTCGACCGCACCGTCGAACTCGAGGTCATCCCCGCCCTCCAGCACTACGGCCTCGGGCTGATCCCGTGGTCCCCGCTGCGCAGCGGCCTGCTCGGCGGCGTCCTCCGCAAGGAGCGCGAGGGCACCCGGGTGCGCGGCGCCATCGGCCTCGCCGGAAAGCTCCTGGCCAAGCACCGGGACCGCATCCAGGCCTACGAGGACTTCGCCGACGAGATCGGCACCGATCCCGCCGACCTCGCGCTCGCCTGGCTGCTCTCCCGCCCGGCCGTCACGGCTCCGATCATCGGCCCCCGCACCCCGGGCCACCTCGACGCCGCCCTGCGGGCGCTCGACCTGAAGCTCGACCAGAAGACGCTCGACCGCCTCGACGAGCTCTTCCCGGGCCACCACCCGGCCCCGGAGGACTACGCCTGGTAAGTCCAGCGGGCCCGCGCCGGCGGAATCCCGCGGGCCGGGCCGGGGCGGGCCGGGGCGGTCCCGGGCGTCGCGGGCCGGGGCGTGCCAGGGCGGGCCGGACGTCGCGGGCCGGGGGCGCGGGGCACTCCCGACGCCTGGGGTACAACCCTCGGGACTTCCCGACCCCCGGGGGGGGGGGGGGGGGGGGGGGGGGGGGGGGGGGGGGGGGGGGGGGGGGGGGGGGGGGGGGGGGGGGGGGGGGCGAAGGGGGGGGGTGGGGGGGGGGGGGGGGGGGGGGGGGGGT
>NZ_JBVHXY010000030.1:0-97921 GCF_055569215.1 Kitasatospora sp. NPDC029312
CCCCCCCCCCCCCCCCCCCCCCCCCCCCCCCCCCCCCCCCCCCCCCCCCCCCCCCCCCCCCCCCCCCCCCCCCCCCCCCCCCCCCCCCCCCCGCTACGACTCGTCCGGCACCTCCACGATCAGCAGCGTCCCCCGGCTCCCGGCCCGCACCGAGTGCCGCATGCCCGCCGCAACGTGGCACAACTCGCCGGCGCGGACCGTCGATGCCTCGCCCGCCAACTCCAGTTCGAGGCGCCCCTCGGCGACGAACAGCACCTCCGCCGTCCCGTGGACCTCCGGAGCCAGCTCCCGGCCGTCCATCCGCAGCACCTTCACGGCTGCCGTCCCGACCCGCCCCAGCATGACCGACTGCCAGGCGCGGGATAGTTCAGCCGCGTACTCGTTCACGTCCACCAAGCTCATGACCTGGGACGCTATCCGGCCTCGTCCGCTCATTGGTTGACCGGAGGGTAAAACCTGCCGGGATCGCCGTCACCCGTCCTGATCCGCCAGCACCTCGGCAATCACATGTCGGGCGATGCCCGCCATCCGCCGGTTGGTGTCGCGGTAGTAGTCCAGCTCCATCAGGGCGACGGACAGGGCCCAGCCCCTCCCCCGCGCCCAGGCGGCGGGGTCGGCGCCGACCGCCGCACGGAAGGTGTCGCGGGCGGCGGCCTCGAGCACGTACCAAGCCGGGATGAGGTCCACCGCCGGGTCACCGAGGCCCGCGCAGCCGAAGTCGATGACGGCGCTGAGCCGGCCCGAGCCGTCGACCAGGAGGTTGCCGGGCTGGAGGTCCGCATGGATCCAGACCGGCGGCCCGGGGTGGGCCGGGACGCGAAGTGACGCCTCCCAGAGCGAGGTTGCCACCTCCGCATCCATCGCATGCGCCAGTGCCCCGATCGCACGCCGGACGGCGCCGTGCCTGTCCGCCAGCGACTCGCTGCGGTACGACGCCGGGCCGCCGGCCGGGTCGATCCGGCGCAGGGCGGTGATGAAGGACGCCAAGTCCGCCGCCAGCGCGTCGGATCCGCTGCCGGCGGCCGGGTTGGTGCCGTCCAGCCAGCGGAGGACGGACCAGGGCCAGGGGCAGCCGTCGACCGGCGCGCCCAGGCCGACGGGTGCGGGTACGGCGACGGGCAGTTCGGGTGCCAGCCGACCCAGCCAGGCGTGTTCCTTCTCGATGTCCTCGGCCGCGCCCGGGATGCGCGGGATCCGTACGACCAGGTCCGTGCCCAGCCGGTACATGGCGTTGCTGGTGCCGGCCGCATCCACCGGCTCCACTCTCCGCGCGGCCCACTGCGGGAACCGCTCGGCCACCATCCGGCGGACCAGCGCCTCGTCGATGTCGAGTTCGTTCGCATGCATGGTGGGAGAAGCCGACATGGGGCCCGACCCTGCCAGCACCGGCCGTACCCGGCAAGCGGATTACCAGGGCACCACCTGGCCCAGGTGGTCGACGAAGTGGAGGCCGGACTTTCCCCGGTGCCGCTCGATCGTGTCCGCCACGCCGGGGACGCTCTCCTCGACGCTGAGTTCGGCCTCGAACCCGCCGAGTTCGGTGCGGACCCAGCCCGGGTCCATCAGCAGCAGCGTCCGCCGGTCGTCCGCCCAGCGGGCGGCGTAGCAGCGCATCAGCTGGTTCAGCGCCGACTTGCTGGCCCGGTACAGGTCCTGGCCGCCGCCGGTGTTGCGGCTGATGCTCCCCTGTCGGAGGACATCACGCCGATGGTTCCGCTCGGTGCGACGAGCGGGCCGAGCCACTCCACGACGCGCATCGCGCTGAGCGCGTTGGTCACCATCACCTCGGTGAACATGTCCGTCGCGACCTCGCCGATCGGCAGGTCGCCCCGGGTGATGGCGGCGTTGACGAAGAGCAGGTCGAGGGGGGTGCGGTGGGAGAGCCGGTCGCGCAGGGCGGTGATCTGCTGCGGGTCGGTCATCTCCAGCGCCTCGACGGCCAGCCGCCCGCCGGAGGAGTCGGCCAGGTCGTGCAGGCCGGTGCGGCGGCTGCCGCGTACGGTGCCGATGACGTCCCAGTCGCGGCGGAGGAGTTCGGCTGCGAGGCCGAGGCCGAGGGTGCGGGAGGCGCCGATGACCAGCGCGGTGCTGCGGGCGGCATCGCGGGCGGCATCGCGGCCGGTGCTACGGGTGGTGTCGGTCATGCGGCCAGTCTTCGAGGGAGCCGCCCGGGGCGTCCAATACTCTCCCGCGCCCGTTGATACCGTGCGGGCATGGATCTGGACCTGCGCAAGCTCCGTTACTTCGTCGCGGTGGCCGAGCACGGCCGGTTCGGCCGCGCGGCGGAGGCGCTGTTCATCGCCCAGCCGGTGCTCAGCCGGCAGATCCAGGCGCTCGAACGCGAGTTGGGCTGCGCCCTGTTCACCCGGACCACGCGCAGCGTCGAACTGACCGCCGCCGGGCAGAAGTTGTACGAGGAGGCCCAGCGGATCACCGCGACCGTGGACGCCGCCCTCCAGCGCGTGTGGGACGCCGCGCGGGGCGAACAGCGGCTGGTCGTGGCGTTCTCCCCCGGCCTGCACGTGTCGGAGGCGATCCGGGCGTTCACGGCGCGCCGCCCGGAGGTCGGGATCGACGTGCTCCCGCTGCGCTGGTGGGAGCAGGACGCACCGCTGCGCGACGGCCGGGCGCACGTCGGCTTCCTGCGGCGCCCCTTCGACGCCACCGGGCTGCACACCGTGCCGATCGGGCGGGACACGAAGGTCGCGTGCCTGCCCGTGACGCACCCGCTGGCCGGCCGTCGCAGCCTCACCTCGGCCGATCTCGACGGTGAGCCGGTCCTCGACTCCCGGACTCGCCGTACTTCCTCCCTGGAGGAGAAGTTCGAGCTGGTCGCCTCCGGGCAGGGCATCGCGCTGGTGCCGGTCAGCATCGCGGGCTCGTACTCCCGCCCCGACCTCGTCTATCTGCCGGTCACCGACTCCCGGCCCGTGGAGACCTGCCTGGCGGTGCCGGAGGGCGCCGACCGAGCGGGTGTCGTACGGGACTTCCTCGACACCGCCGTCGCCACCCTCCGCCCGCTCAATGCCTGACCGCGAGGCGCTGGCTGCTCGGCCCTGACCGTTCAGCGCCTGACCGCGAGGTCCTGGCTCCCCACCACCTTGAGCAACCGCAGCGCCGAGTGCGAGGGGCTGCCGGGCGCGGCGGTGTAGAAGATCGTCCACTGGTCGCGGTGCGGGTCGTGCAGCGCCTCGCAGTCGAGGTCGAGCGGGCCGACCACGGGGTGGTTGATGCGTTTGCGGGTGGAGCGGCGCACCTCGACGTCCTGCCGGGCCCACAGCGCCCGGAACTCCTCACTGCCCGCGAGCAGCCGGTCGACCAGTCGGCGGATCCCGCTGTCCGCGGGGTAGCGGGCGGCGGCGGAGCGCAGGTCGGCGACCGCGCGGCGGGCGGCCTGTGCCTGGCCGATGGGGTCGTGGCGGGCGCGGGTGTCCGGGTCGGTGAAGAGGCGCCAGATGATGTTCCGCTCGCCGGGCGGCAGGGCGGAGAAGTCGCCGAGCAGCGCGGCCGCCATGGCGTTCCAGGCGAGTACGTCGCGGGCGGCGCTGCAGACCATGGCCGGGGTGTCGTCCAGCCGGTCGAGCAGGTGCAGGATGCCGGGCCGGACGTCCCGGGGGACGTCGCTCGGGGGAAGTGGCGGCTCGCCGACGAGGTGGTGCAGGTGGGCGGTCTCGTCCTCGGACAGCCGCAGGGCCCGGCTGATCGCGCCGATCATCTGACGGGACGGGCGCGGCCCTCGGCCCTGTTCGAGCCGGATGTAGTACTCCACCGACATGCCCGCGAGCTGCGCGACCTCCTGGCGGCGCAGGCCAGGGGTGCGGCGCCTGCCGCCGGCCGGCAGGCCGACGTCGGAGGGCTGGATGCGGGCGCGCCAGCGCCGCAGGAAGGCGGCCAGCTCCGCCCGGTCCACGTGTTCCACGCCTCCAGTCTGGCCCGGCCGGCGCGCGGCGACCATGGGACCGCCGGTACCACCCTCGACGGTGCTCTCCCGCCCGGCGCCCGGCCCGGCCACGGTGGAGCCATGACCACCACAGCGCAGAACCGCATCGTCCTGATCACCGGCGCCAACAAGGGCATCGGCCTGGCCACCGCCCGGGAGCTCGCCCGCGCCGGGCACACCGTACTGATCGGCGCCCGCGACCCGGAGCGCGGCGCCGCGGCCGCCGCCGAACTCACCGCCGAGGGCCTGGACGCCCGCTTCGTCCGCCTGGACGTGACCGACCCGGCCACCATCGCCGCCGCGGCCGAGCTGATCGCCGCCGAGTACGGCCGGCTCGACACCCTGGTCAACAACGCGGGCGTCGCCCGGGACTGGCAGCGCGCCCCGGAGGAGCTGCCGGTCGAGGCGATGCGCGAGACCTACGAGACCAACGTGTTCGGCGTCGTCGCCGTCACCAACGCCATGCTGCCGCTGCTGCACAAGTCCCCCGCCGGGCTGATCGGCAACGTCTCCAGCGGCCTCGGCAGCTTCTCCTTCCTGGCCGACCCGGACAGCCCGGTCTGGGAACACGCGACGCTGCTCGCCTACAACTCCTCCAAGGCCGCGCTGAACGCCGTCACCCTGGTGTACGCCCGGGCGCTGCGCGCCTCCGGCATCAAGGTCAGCTCGCTGGAGCCGGGGTACTGCGCGACCGACCTCAACCACCACAGCGGCCCGGCGACGTCGGAGGAGGGCGGCCGCAGCATCGCCCGCCAGCTCGGCGAGGCCGCGGCCGGGGCGACCGGCCGGTTCTTCCACCCGGAGGGCGGCAGCTACCCCTGGTGAGCCGCCAGGAGCCCGGGCAGTTCGCGCATGGAGTCGAAGACGACCGTGCCCGGCCCGGCCAGCCGCTCCGCCGCCGTGACGCCGCCCGCGTAGCCGAGCGCGCGCATCCCGGCGGCGCGGGCGGCCCGCACGCCCGGCTCGCTGTCCTCGACGACGACGCAGGCGGCCGGGTCGACGCCGATGGTCCGCGCGGCGTGCAGGAAGAGGTCGGGCGCGGGCTTGCCGCGCCCGACCTCGGTGGCACTGAAGATCCGGCCTTCGAACCGCCCGTAGAGCCCGGTCCGGCCCAGGGTGTGGCGCATCTTCTCGTGGGTGCCGCTGGACGCCACGCAGGTGGGCAGCGCGATCGCGTCCAGCGCCTCCGGCAGGCCGTCCACCGGCGCCAACTCCGCGTCGACCGCCTCGGCGTGGAGTTCGCGGAACCGCTTGCCCCACACCGCCGCCACCTCCACCCCGAGCCGCTCGGCGACCAGCGCGTTGTTGGCCGCCTCCGACCGCCCGACGAACCGCTCGATCGCCTCGGCCTCGCTCAGCGGCCAGCCGTACTCCGCCCCGAGCCGCACCAGCACCCGGACGGCGATCACCTCGCTGTCCACCAGCACGCCGTCGCAGTCGAATATCACCAGCTCTATCGGCTTGATCATCGAGCCAGCATAGGGCGCGCCGCCCCCGTCACCGGTCCGAGCGAGCGCCCGGCGGGTGGAGCCGCCGGGCGCTCAAGGGGCGGGTGCGGGGTCAGCCGGTCTGGATGGAGGTGTCGTCGATCACGAAGCTGGTCTGCAGCGAGGAGTCCTCGACGCCGTTGAACTTCAGGGTGACCGTCTGGCCCGCGTAGGCCGACAGGTCGAAGGTCCGCTGCTGGTAGCCGGCCGCGGCGTCCGCGTTGGAGTAGGTCTTCAGCGCGGTGCCGTTGACCGACACGGTCAGCTTGTCGTACGCCGTGGTCCCCGTCTCGGCGGTGTCGATGTGCAGCCAGAAGCTCAGCGTCGCCTTGCAGCCCGCCGGGATCGCCACCGTCTGGGACAGCGAGTCGGTGTGGGCACTGCCGTACCCGTTCAGCCACGCCTTCCAGCTGCCACCGTGCGCCGCCTGCGAGGAACTGTTGTCCACCACGCCCGAACTGGCCGTCCACGGCGCCGCCGTGCCCGTCTCGAAGCCCTGGTTGCCCAGCAGCTGCGCCGGGGTGCAGGTACCACCGCCACCACCGGTGACCGTCCAGGTGAAGCTGGTCGAACCGGACTTGCCCGCCGAGTCCTTCACCGTGACCGTCACGTTCGAGCTGCCCGCGGCGGTCGGGGAGCCGGTGATCAGACCGGTGGTGGAGTCGATCGACAGCCCGGCGGGCAGTCCGCTCGCGCTGTACGACAGCGGGGCGGTGCCACCCGAGGCGCTGATCTGCAGTCGCACCGAGCCGCCCACCGCGGTGGACTGGTCACCGGGGCTGCCGACCGTCACGGAGCCGGTACCGCCCGGCTTGGTGAGCAGGCAGCCGGGGACGGTGAGGTCGACGGCGCGGGCGGAGTTCAGGCAGGTGGTGAACCAGTAGGTCTCCTCGCCGTAGCTCTGGCCCTTGGTGACGGTGGTGGTGCCGTCGGCGGCGACCTCGCAGGGGTTGTTGAGGGTGCACATGGCGCCGTCATCGTTGCCGGTGTTGTTGATGCCGATGATCCGCCCGCTCGCGGAGTCGATGATCGGCGAACCGGAGGTGCCGTGGGTGGTGTTGCAGCCGGAGTTGTAGCGCAGCGAGTCGTGCCAGGTCCACTGGTCCTCGCGCAGGGTCGGCACGAACCCGTTGACGGAGCAGTTCCAGACCTGCTTCCAGTAGGAGGACGGGATGTACATCGCGGCGCCGTCGGCCGGGTGGGTGTCGCTGACGGTCAGCGCGGTCACGCCGTACTTGGAGCTGAGCGACCCGAAGGTGTCGGTGAGGCGGTAGAGCGCGACGTCGGTGCCGGTCATGGTGGCGTAGATCACCTGGTCGGCGCGGACGGTGCCGAGGGTGGTGCCCGCACCGTCCAGCAGCGTGCCGCTGCGGCTGGCGCTCACGTTCTGGATGACCTCGCCGGCCGAGGGCATGGTGGGCAGGCAGTGCCCGTTGGTGAGCATCATCGCCCGGTCGCCGTCCACCGAAGCGGGGAACCGGACCAGCGAGGCCGAGCAGTCGTCCAGGGCGATCGTCGATGTCAGATCGGCCGCCCGGACGGCGTGCGCGGGGGCGGCCGCCAGCACCAGCCCGCTCGCGACGACGGCACCCGTACCGGCCATCGCGACAAGTCTCTTGAACATGGCTCTCCTTGTGGGGGATCGCGGGGTGTACGACTGGTCGCCGAGGCCCGCGCCGCACGAAGGTGCCATGGCCACCTCAAAGGGTCAACCATTCCGGCCGAACTCGCCACCGGCTATCCGGTGTTGTGACATCGTCCGGCAACTTCCCGTCCCGGTATGCCCGTTACGGGCGGACCCGGCGGCACTACCCGGCGCCGGCCGTGCCCGCCGCAGCTGCCGACCGCCCGCCACGCCCGCAGCCCGCAGCCCGCCGTACCGGCCGGCGGACGACCACCGACGGGGGCCCTCCGGGCCTGCGACCGGGGTCAACTACGATCGGGCCCGTGCTCAGTCTCACCGGCCTCCCCCTGCAGATCGCCGCCTCCGTCATCGCGATCCTCGTCTTCGCCGCCACCATGTGGCTCTGGCCGCGGTTCGGCGGGAAGGGCTGGAAGGCCTGGCTGGGCCGGATCGGGACGTTCCTGGCCACCCAGGTGTCGGTACTGGCCGCGATGGGCCTGATCGCCAACAGCTACTTCGGGTTCTACAGCTCCTGGACGGACCTGCTCGGCACCAGCGGCGGGCTGGGCACGGTCGTGGACCACTCGCCCAACGCCGCCGGCGTGGCCGTCACCGGCCAGCAGAGCTTCTACTCGGCGCAGGGCTCGGAGCCCGAGCGCTCCGGGCTGATCCAGAAGGTCGACGTCAAAGGAGCAGGCAGCGGCCTGACCACCGAGGCGTACGTCTACCTGCCGCCGCAGTACTTCCAGCCGGACTACGCCAAGCAGCGCTTCCCGATGGCCCTGGTGCTCACCGGCTACCCGGGCACGCCGGAGAAGCTGATCTCGCTGATGCAGTACCCGGCCTCCACCCTCGACGCGATCGAGCGGAAGAAGCTGCCGCCCACGATCCTGGTGATGACCCGCCCCACCCTCGTCGGCGACCGGGACACCGAGTGCGTGGACGTGCCGAACGGCCCGCAGGCGGAGACCTTCTTCACCACCGACCTGCCCAAGGCCCTGGCGACCGCCTACCGGATCGGCACCGACCCGGCCAACCGGGCCGTGATCGGCAACTCCACCGGCGGCTACTGCGCGCTCAAGTTCGCGCTGCGCAAGCCCGACTCCTACCCCTCGGCGATCGCCCTGTCCGGCTACTACAGCGCGGCCCACGACCCGACCACCGGCGACCTGTTCGGCGGCAGCGACAAGCTGAAGCAGGAGAACGATCTGCTGTGGCGGCTGAAGAACCAGCCGCCCGTCCCGGTCAACCTGCTGCTGACCACCGCCAACGACGAGAACAACTACGCCGAGACCCAGGCCATGGTCGGCGCCTTCAAGGCGCCCACGAAGATGTCCACCATCACCCTGGACACCGCCGGCCACAACTTCCACACCTGGACCCGGGAGATCCCCCCGGCCCTGGAGTGGCTGGGCCGGCACCTCACCATGCCGCCCGCAGCGTGACCACCGCGTGACCGCCGCGTGAGCGCCGGATGAGCGCAGAGTGAGGACCGTCCGAGGGCCACGCCCGTCCGGGTGAAACCGGACAGATCCCACGTGTCTCACAGCCCCGTCTCACGGTTCTCTCAGCCGCGCCACGCACGGTATGGCGCATGACCACGAGCAGCTACTCCCCTCCAGCCGGCGACCCGTGGCCCGAGGCCGCGAACTACCCGCCACCGGAGGTGCCGCAGCCGCGCGCCGACCGGCCGGACCCGGCCCCGCTCTTCCCCGAGCAGCCCCTGCCGCCCGCCGGCCCCAAGGGCACCGCCTCCTGGTCCGGACGGCTGCGCACCCTCCCGGCCCGCGCCTGGCGCGGCCGCCCGGACGACCCGCGCTGGGTGCGCCCGGCCCTCCTGGCACTGCTGGCCGCGACCGCCGTCCTCTACCTGTGGGGCCTGGGCGCCTCCGGGTGGGCCAACGCCTTCTACTCGGCCGCCGTCCAGGCCGGCAGCCAGAGCTGGAAGGCCTTCTTCTTCGGCTCCTCCGACGCCGCCAACTTCATCACCGTCGACAAGCCCCCGGCGTCGCTGTGGCCGATGGCGCTGTCGGCCCGGCTCTTCGGCCTCTCCTCCTGGTCGATCCTCGCCCCGCAGGCGCTGATGGGCGCCGCCACCGTCGGCGTGCTGTACGCGACGGTGCGCCGCCGCTTCTCCCCGCTCGGCGGCCTGCTGGCCGGCGCCGCGCTGGCGCTGACCCCGGTCGCCGCGCTGATGTTCCGCTTCAACAACCCGGACGCGCTCCTGGTGCTGCTGCTCACCCTGTCCGCGTACGGGCTGGTGCGGGCGATCGAGACGGCGAGCACCCGGTGGCTGCTGTTCACCGGGGTGATGTTCGGGTTCGCCTTCCTCACCAAGACCCTGGCGGCGTTCCTGATCCTGCCCGCCTTCGCGGTGATCTACCTGGTCGTGGCGCCCACCGGCTTCTGGCGGCGGGTCAGGCAGACCCTGCTCGCGGGCGTGGCGCTCGTCGTCTCCGGCGGCTGGTGGGTGGCGATCGTCGAGCTGCTGCCCACCTCGGCCCGCCCGTACGTCGGCGGCTCGCAGGACAACGACTTCCTGTCGCTCACCTTCGGCTACAACGGCCTGGGCCGGGTCGACGGCAACGAGCGCGGCAGCGTGGGCGGCGGCGGGCGCTCCTTCGCCGGAGCCAACCTGCCCGCGGGGCTCGACCTGCCGGGCGGGGCGATGCGGGGCGGCGGCCGCGGCTGGGGCCAGACCGGCATCACCCGCCTGTTCGGCTCGGACATCGGCGGGCAGATCGCCTGGCTGCTGCCGGCCGCGCTGATCCTGCTGGTGGTCGGCCTCTGGGCGACCCGCCGCTACGCCCGGCCGGACACCGCCCGCGCGGCCTTCCTGGTCTGGGGCGGCTGGCTGGTCTCCACCGCGCTGATCTTCAGCTTCATGTCCGGGATCTTCCACCAGTACTACACGGTGGCGCTCGCCCCGGCGGTCGCGGCGCTGGTCGGCATGGGTGCGGACGGGCTGTGGCGGGCCCGGCACCGGCTGCCGTACGCGCTGCTGCTGGCGGGCGTGCTCGCGGTGACGGCGGGATGGGCGTTCGTCCTGCTCGGGCGCAGCTCCGACTTCCTGCCGTGGCTGCGCTGGGCGGTGCTGGCGGGCGGCCTGGCCGCGGCGGTGGCGCTGGTGGCCGGGCAGTTCGCCGGGCGGGTGTCCGGACGGACGGGTGCCCGGATCGCCTCGGTGGCGGGCCTGGTGGGCCTGGCGGCGGCGCTCGGCGGTCCGGCGGCGTACGCGGTGGACACGGTGGACACCGCGCACAACGGCTCGATCATCACCGCCGGGCCCGCGGTGAAGGGCGCCTTCGGGCCGGGCGGCGGCGGGCGCAAGGGCGGCCAGGGCTTCCCGGGCAACGGCCGGATGTTCGGCCAGGGCGGTCAGGGCGGTCAGGGTGCCCCGGGCGGTCAGGGCGGCTTCGGCGGCCAGGGCACGCGCGGGCGGGGCGGCTTCCCCGGTGGCTTCCCCGACTTCCCCGGCGCGCAGGACCCGGAGGGCACGGGCGGCGCTCTCGGCGCTCCCGGCGGCCCCTCCGGCGGCCCGGGCGGGGGCATGGGCGGGGGCATGGGCGGTCTGCTCGGCGGCACCAAGGTCAGCGACGACGCCGCGGCCCTGCTCTCCCAGGACGCCGACCACTACACCTGGGCGGCCGCCACCACCGGCTCGCAGAACGCCGCCAGCTACCAACTGGCCACCGGCCAGCCGGTGATGGCGCTCGGCGGCTTCAACGGGACGGACCCCTCGCTCAGCCTGGCCGGTTTCCAGAAGTACGTCCAGGAGGGCAAGGTGCACTGGTTCATCGGCGGCGGCTCCCACCGCGGCTTCGGTGCCGGTGCCGGTACCGGTTCCGGTGAGGGCGACGAGGGCGGCCAGGAGACCGAGTCCGCCCAGATCGAGGCCTGGGTGACCAGCCACTTCACCGCCAAGACGGTCGGCGGCGCGACCTTCTACGACCTGACGGCACCGACGTCCTGATCCCGACTCCCCCCGGGGGCGTACCGCGTTCGCGCGGTGCGCCCCCGTCCCGTTCCCGCTCAGTCGGAGGGGCAGCGGGCGCCGGCCGCCGGCATCCGGCCGTCCACCAGGAAGGCGGTCACGGCGTCGCGCACGCACCCGCTCTTGTCGTACGCGGTGTGCCCGTCGCCGTCCCGGGTGAGCAACACGGCGTGCGGCAGTCCGGCCGCCATCCGCTGCGCCCACGCGTAGGGGGTGACCGGGTCGCCGGTGGAGCCGACCACCAGGACCGGGGCGCTGCCGGGCGCAGTCACGGTGTGCGGCTGCTCGGACGAGCGGTACGGCCAGGGGCGGCAGTCCGGGAGGAACAGGGTGGCGCCGGGGTCGTGGCGGGTGGTCAGCGGCGCCTTGGCGGCGAGGTCGGCGACGGCCTCCTCCACCTCCCGCGGGCTGGGCGCCATCGGGGCGTCCGCGCAGTGGATGGCCGCGAAGGCGTCCGCCGCGGTGAGGTAACGCCCGTCCCCTGTACGGCCATTGGCGCCGTCGGCGAGCCCGAGCAGTTCGTCGGCGTCGCCGTGGGTGAGGGCCGGCTCCAGGGCGCCGCGCAGTCGCGGCCAGGAGCGGCTGCCGTCGCTCAGCGCGTCGAGGACGCCGGCCCAGCCGAGCGCGGCGGTGACGGTGCGGCCGTCGGAGGCGGGCCGTGGGTGGCCCTTGAGGCCGTCGAGGAAGTCGGCGAGCCGGTTCGGGGCGGTGGCCGGGTCGTCGCCGAGCGGGCACGGGTCGGCATCGGCGGCGCAGTCGGCGGCGAAGGCCCGGAACTCGGCCTCCGTGGCGACGGCCTGTTCGCCGTTGAGGTGCACCAGGTCGGTGCTGCGCTCGACGGCGCCGTCGAGGACGAGCCGACCGGTGCGGTCGGGGAACTCCTCGGCGTAGAGGGCGCCGAGGTAGGTGCCGTAGGACAGGCCGAGGAAGTCGAGCTTGCGCTCGCCGAGGGCGCCGCGCAGCACGTCCAGGTCGCGGGCGCTGTCGCGGGTGCCGAGGTGCGGGAGGAGGTCGGCGTACCGGGCCGCGCAGGCGTCGGCGAGGATCCGGCCGTGGTCGTAGGCCGGGTCGTCGGTGCTCGTCCACTCCTCGCGGGTGCGGTCGTCCAGACAGTGCACGGGGATGGTGTCGCCGGCGCCGCGCGGGTCGAAGCCGACCAGGTCGTAGCGGTCGTGCAGTTCGCCGTAGCCCCTCCAGCGCCCGCGGACCATGCCGACGCCGGAGCCGCCGGGGCCGCCGGGGTTGAGCAGCAGGGAGCCGATCCGCTCCCCGGGGTCGGCGGCGGGGACCCGGGCGACGGCGACGGCGACGGTGCGGCCGCCGGGGTCGGCGTAGTCCAGCGGGACCGTGAGGGTGGCGCACTGCACGACGGGGCCGTCCTGGTCGCCGTCGCCCTGGTCGGGGCAGGGCGCCCAGTCGATCCGCTGGTCGTAGAAGCCCGCCAGCGCCGGGGAGGTGCCGGCGGCGACCCGCTCGGCGAGCGGCGGGCGGCTCGCCGGGGCGGCCGGGGCGTGCCGGCCGGCCGGGCCACTGCAAGCGGCCGGGAGGGCGAGCAGGAGGGCGGCGAGCGCGGGCAGGGCGCGCCGCGGGATGCGGAGGGTCGTCGGGGCCACCGCCCACGAATACCACCCGCCCCGCGCCCGGGGCACACCGCACCCGGATCGCGCGGCCCGCGGGGGCCTGGTGGGTTCCTCCCGCGCTCCGGCGGTCGTGAACCACCGGTCGTCGACCACCGGTCGTCAAGCGCCGGTCGTCAAGGCCGGTCGTCAGCCGCCGATCGCGGACATCGGGCGCTCCGGCCGGACGAAGTCGGCGCTGTTGACGGCGTGTCCGGGGCCCTTGCCGGCCACCGACAGCCGCCAGGCCGCCTCGATCCGGTCGTCGTCCGCGCCGCCGCGCAGCAGGGCCCGCAGGTCCGACTCCTCGGTGGCGAACAGGCAGTTGCGCAACTGCCCGTCGGCGGTCAGCCGCACCCGGTCGCAGCCGCCGCAGAACGGGCGGGTGACGGAGGCGATCACCCCGACCACGGCCTCCGTGCCGGCGATCCGCCACTCCTCCGCCGGGGCGTTGCCGTGCCGCCCGACGGGCACCAGGTCGAAGCGCTCGCCGAGGCGCGCCAGGATCTCGTCCGCCGTCACCATCGTCTCCCGCTGCCAAGCGCCCTGGGCGTCCAGCGGCATGGACTCGATGAAGCGCATCCGGTAGCCGTGCCGGACGGCGAACTCGACCAGCGGGACGATCTCGTCCTCGTTGGCGCCGCGCACCGGCACCGCGTTGATCTTCACCGGGTCCAGTCCGGCGGCCTTCGCGGCGGCCAGCCCCGCGAACACGTCGTCGATCCGGTCCCGCCGGGTGAGCGCCGCGAATCGCTCCGGCCGCAGCGTGTCCAGGCTGACGTTGACCCGCCGCAGCCCGGCCTCCCGCAACGGGGCGGCGGTGCGGGCCAGGCCGATCCCGTTGGTCGTCAGCGACAACTCGACCCCCAGCGCCGCGAGCCGCCCGACCAGCCCCACCACGCCCCGCCGCAGCAGCGGCTCCCCGCCCGTCAGCCGCACCGAGCGCATCCCCAGCCGCTCGACGGCGATCCGCACCAGCCGCAGCACCTCGTCGTCGTCCAGCACCGAGTCCCGGGTGAGCCACTCCAGCCCCTCCGCCGGCATGCAGTAGGTGCAGCGCAGGTTGCAGCGGTCGGTCAGCGAGACCCGCAGATCGGTGTGGACCCGGCCGAAGCGGTCCACCAGCGGGCGCCGCGGCTCGGAGTGCGGTGCGGTGTTCATCGACCCAGTACAGAGCGCGGACGGCCGCGCGGCCAGCGGCCGAACCACCGGGGAGCGCCCACGACCTGCGCCTTCGCCTTGTGCGTTCGTACAACCCGGGGGGTGCTGCGCGGCCCCGTCCCGACCGGGCAGGCTGGGTGCATGCAGACCACAGCAGCCGCCGTCCCGGCCCTCGTCCTCGCCGCCGGGGGCGGGCGCCGGCTCGGCGGGCGGCCCAAGGCGCTGATCCGGTACGCGGGCCGGCCGTTGGTGGAGCACGCGGTGGCCACCGTACGGGCCGGCGGCTGCCCGGACGTCACGGTGGTGCTGGGCGCCGACGCCGAGCGGGTCCGCGCCACCGCGCACCTGCCGGGCTGCCGGCTGGTGGCCAACCCCGACTGGGCCGAGGGCATGGGCTCCTCGCTGCGCGCCGGACTGGCCGCGCTGCCGCCCGGCGCCCCGGCGGTGCTGGTGATGCTGGTGGACACCCCGGGCGTCACCCCGGCCGCCGTGGCCCGGCTGCTGGCCGCGCACCGGGCGGGCGCCGACCTGGCCGCGGCGGCCTACGGCGGGCGGCGCGGGCACCCGGTGCTGATCGGCGCCCGGCACGTCGCCGAAGCGGCCGCGGGGGCGCGCGGCGACGCCGGGGCCCGCGCCCTGCTGGCGGCGCACGCCGGGGAACTCGTCCTGGTCGAGTGCGCGGACGTGGCCGTCCCGGACGACCTGGACACCCCCGCCGACCTGGAACGCTGGTCCGCGCGCTGACCGTCCTCGGAACACCGTCGCGGGCCCATCGGAACGCGCTCGGGACGCCGGCGCACATCCTCCCTACGGTGGGTGTCGGGATCGCCCTCACCGGGCACCATCCCCTGATCCACCCCTGAGGATTGCCCCATTCCGCGCCCAGAACCGGGCGTTTCGGGGAGCATGGGAACCGCCCCACCTCCCCGACACCGACGGACGGAGCCCGCGATGGCCGGATTGCCCGACGACTTCACCGGACACGACCCCGCGCTGCCAGGGCCGGGGACAGGCGGTGGCGCCCGGGCGATCCGCTGCCCCGCCTGCCGCCGGGAGCACCTGTACGAGCCGCCCTCGCTGCCGTGCCCGTGCGGCGCCTCGCTGAAGGTGCCGCTGCTGCGCGGCGGGGTGCCGGTGCAGGTGCGGTTCCGCTCCTGGGAGGACTCCTGGCTGAGCATGCGCTGCCCGCACTGCGGCCGCTCCGACCAGTGGCCGCAGCCCGAGTTCACCTGCAACTGCGGCGCCACCGTCCGGCTCCCGGTGGACCGCACCACCCGGCTGGGCAGCGGCACGGCCGGCCCGCTCGCCACGCCCGGCCCGCTGGCCACCCCCGGCCCGCAGGCCTCCCGCCCGCACCCGGCGCACCCGATGAGCGCCCCGGCGCCCGCCCCGCCCGCACCGCCCGGCGGCTCGGCCGGGCGCGCCCGCCCGTTCCGCCACCGCGCGCCGTTCCGCCCCCACCCGGTGCGGACCTCGCAGGACGCGGTGTTCACCGCCGCCCGCTACCTGGAGTGGCTGGGCTTCGACGACCTGGAGCTGACGGAGGCCCAGGAGCGCGACGGCGTCACCCTGCTGGGCAGCCGGATGGTCGCCCAGGTGGACACCTGGACGGAGCCGGCCGACGTGAAGTCGGTCGAGTGCCTGTGGCTGCAGACCCTGCACGCCGAGGAGATGGCCGCCGCCATGTTCACCCTGGCCGGCTACTCGCACCAGGCCACCGTGCGCGGGGAGCAGCTGCTGGTCGCCCTGTTCAGCCTGGACCTGGCCGGCGTCCCGCAGCCCGCCAACGGCGCCGCCGAGGCCCTGATGGAGACCGGCTGGACGTCCTGACCGCGTACGGAACACCGCCGGGACGCCTGCGGGCCGGCCGGGGACCGTCTGCGGCCGCCCGCGGTCGCCCGCGAGCCGCCGACCTCGATCCACTAGATCATCCGCTCGGCAAAAGCAACAACCTCGGCTCGTGATCTGGTGCACAAGCTCACCCCCGTGTTGAATTGCCGCCACAGCGTGGACCTTCCGCCCTGCCGTCACCATGCGAACGGACCGTGGCGGCGGGCCTCAGGGCAGGTTCGCGCCCATGCCGGATGGCGCACACAAGGAGGTGGCGTTGTCGGAGCACGGATGGGGCCCGGACGATCCGTACGGGCGGGGGCGGGCGGCAGCGGGGGAACCGGGCGACACCGTGTGGCGGCTACGCTCCCGGGGTTGCTGGCAGGAGGCCGCCGAACTGCTGCGCCCGGGCGCCGAACACGACCCCACGGCCGCCCTCGCGCGCGCCGAACTCCTCATCGAACAGTGCCTGTTCACCGCCGCCCACTGGCCCCAGGCGGAACAGGCATTACGACTGGCCGAGGCCCTCGCGCAGGGCACCGAGCAGCGCGCGGCCGCCGCCTGCGCCCGCGGCTTCCTGGCGTACCTGGCGAGCGTGCTCGGCCCGCGCGACCGGCTGGACGAGGCACAGGCCGCGCTCGGCCGCACCTCGGCGCTGCTGCCGCCGGACGCACCGGGCCGCCCGCTGCTGGACTTCCGGCGCGGGCTGGTCGCCGAGAACCTGCTGCGCGACCGCGGCGCCGCCTGGATCGCCTACCGCCGGGCGCACGAGGGTGCCGGGGAGCGCGGGGACGAACTGCTGCGCTCCTACACCTGGCGGCACCTGGCGGCGCTGGCGCTCTCGCGCGGGGAGCGCGGGAACGCCCGGGAGGGGTTCGACGCTTCCCTGCGGCTGCGCGAGCAACTCGGCTTCACGGTGGGGGTGGCGCCGGCGCTCGCGGCGCTCGCCGAGGTGTCCGAGCCGGCCGAGGCCGCCCGGCTGCGAGCGGAGGCCACCCGACTGGTGCACGCCCTGGGCGGGGTGCCGGTCTGGCTCGCGCGCCAGCTGGGCACCGTCCCTGGCGCCGCGCCCGCTCCGGAGGCTCCTCCGGACGGGCGCATCACCGACGAGACCCGGGGGGTGATCAGCTAAGGTGAGGCTAACCTGTCCGGAGCGAGCAGTGCCCCGGACAGGTCGCCTTGCCGTACCCCGGGCACCGCCCTGCCCCGGTCCGGCGGACCCGGCCGTCGCGGCGGCCGGGCCCGCCGATGCGCCGCCCGGCGGGCCCGGTCGACCCGATGGGGCCGCCCATGACCGCGAGCAGCACCCGGCCCGGCCCCGCGCCGCGCGCCCCCCGCACCACCGAGGCGCACGCCCACGGCCCCGCGCCCGACTCCCCCGCCCCCTGCGCGCCCTCGTACCACCGGCTGACCGTGCTCGACCCGGTCGTCCAGGTGCACTGCGCACCGCCCCGACGCGGCGACGGCTGGCTGACCGCCGCCGACCTGGCCGCGGAGCCCGCGGCGGTGCGCGCGTGGGTCGCCCACGACGCCCGGCAGGGCCTCACCCGCTATGGACAGCCGCTGCGCCCGGACGTGGCGGCGGGCTTCGGACTGCACCGCTTCGTCTGGCCGGTCTCGCTGCTGTTCACCGTGCCGTGGCTCCTGGAGCGGCGCGTCCCGTTGCTCGACCCCGGCGACGTCTCGGTGCGCCGGGGCCCGGGCTCGGGCACAGGTTCGGGCTCGGGCTCGGGCTCGGTCGAGCTGACGGCCCGACCGGACGCCTTCGTCTGCCTGCCGGACGATCCGGCGGCCGAGTCGCCGCAGGCCCGCACCGTCCCGGACGAGGACGCGCTGGCCGCCGAACTGCGCCGTCTGCTGGGCGAGTTCCTCGAACCGGTGCTGGCCGCCTTCGGTCCGGCGGTGCGGCGCGGGCCGCGGGTGCTGTGGGCGATGGCCACCGACGCGGTGGTGGAGGGGCTCGGGTACGCGGGCGGGCTGCTCGGGGAGCGGGAGCGGGCGCGCGCCGAGCTGACCGCGCTGCTGGCACCCGGGGAGCCCTCCGCGTGCGCTCCCGGCGCGGGGCCGTGCCCCGCTCCCGCCCCGGCCCCCTTCGCCCCGGGCGCCGGGTTCGCGGACCCGGCGCCCGGCCGCGCGAGCGCTCCATGCGGCCCGCACGGCGGCGTGAACCGCCCGACGGACCCCGCGGACGGCCCATCGGAGGGCGCGGCCGGCGCTTCGGACACCGACCGAGCCCGGGCCAGCTGCTGCCTCGTCTACACCGTGGAGCCCGCGGACATGTGCGGCGGCTGCCCCCGGATCCGCCGCCGCTGAGCGGCGCCGCCGCCCCCTGTCACACGAAGTTGACGAAAACCTGTCCGATAATGAATCGGAAAAGCCCGGGATTTCGGGAGAAATCCGCTTCGAATTCATATGACGATTCGATTGACACCAGGCCGGAGGTCCCTCTCCCCAGCGCATTGACGACGAATCAGCCGTTCCCCCGCCGAGCATCCGCCATGATGGTCCCCGCCATCACGACGCAGGAACGCGACGCAGGAAAGCGAGGCTGGTTCCGGCGATGAAATTGTCCGACATACCGCTCGGCTGGGCCGTCACCGGAGTTGCGGGGCTGCTGGTCAGCGCGCTCCTGGTGGCCCTGGCCCGGAGCCGGGGATCCGCTACCGGCGGCGGTGCGGATTCCTGGGAGCGTTCCGAGGAACGGCGCCGCTACAAGGAATCCCTCTACGGCGGGGCCTCGTACACGCTGCTGTTCTGCTGCGCCGGCGTCGCGGCCGCACTGTCCTTCCACGGGCTGGTCGGCTTCGGCGTGCAGAACCTCGGCCTCTCCGGCGGCTGGGAGTACCTCGTCCCGTTCGGGCTCGACGGCGCCGCGATGTTCTGCTCGGTGCTCGCCGTCCGGGAGGCCAGCCACGGCGACGCCGCGCTCGGCTCCCGGCTGCTGGTCTGGCTGTTCGCCGGCGCCTCCGCCTGGTTCAACTGGGTGCACGCCCCGCGCGGCTTCGGCCACGCGGGCGCCCCCCAGTTCTTCTCCGGCATGTCGCTGTCCGCGGCGATCCTGTTCGACCGCGCGCTCAAGCAGACCCGCCGGGCCGCACTGCGCGAACAGGGCCTGGTGCCCCGCCCGTTGCCGCAGATCCGCATCGTCCGCTGGCTGCGCGCCCCGCGCGAGACCTACGCGGCCTGGTCGCTGATGCTGCTGGAGGGCGTGCGCAGCCTCGACGAGGCGGTGGAGGAGGTGCGCGAGGACAAGCGCGAGCGGACTCTGGAGAAGGAGCGCCGCAGGCTCGCGGGCCGCCGCGAGCGGGCCGAGATCCGAGCGCTCAACCGGGGCGGCCACTGGCGCGGACGCGGCGCCGCGCGGGAGTTGGAGTCCGGCTCGGAGCCTGCCATAGCCGGCGGGCCCGGCTCGGAGCGGCCCGAGGTGACGGCCGCCGGTCCCCGCGGGGGCGGCCCGCGCGAGGTCGGCGCGGCCGAGGGCACCGTCGTCCAGCCGGGCCTGCCGGCCCGCCCGGAGCGGCGCACCATCGACCTCACCATGGACGAGGACACCGTCACGCTGCCCCGACTGGACTCGCTGGAGCGCAAACTCAAGGACTTGGAGCAGCAGTTCGGCTAGTCCCCGGGGCCGGCTCCGGGGTCAGTTCCAGAGCCCGGGTGTGAGGACCACCTCGGCACGGGCACCGAGGAGTCGGCCGGCGCCCGGCGGCAGCGGGACGCGGATCGCATCCTGGTCGGGGCCGAGCGGCCCGGCGCCGAGCCGGTCCCGGTCGGCGATCGCCCCGGGCAGCTCGGAGTTCCAGGCCGCCCAGATCCGCAACTCGCCCTTGGGGTCGTCACTCTCGTGCCCCACGTCGACGATCAGCGTGTCGTCCCAGTCCGCCGTCTGGGCGAGCTGGTCGCGCCAGAACAGCAGTCCGTGCTCCTCGGTCAGCCGGGAGACCCTCAGGTGCAGGGCGTAGCGCGACGGCGGTGAGACCGGCTCCCGGGTGCCGTCGGTGGGCGCGGTGAGCGGATCGAGCAGGAAGACGGTGGTGAGCTGGACGGGGCCGCCGTCGGGGCCGGGCTCCAGCGCGACGGGGCAGTAGTGCGCTGCCAGCTGCTGGTGCACCACCACGGGCAGTCCGCGGATGGAGAGCTGGAGTTCGCCCTGCCGGAACGTCCGGCGGCCGTCGGTCACGGTCGGCCCGGGGTCCAGGCCGGCGAGCGCGACCGCCACCCGCTTGCGGCCGAACAGGAAGCGGCGCAGGTTCTGGTAGCCCTCCTCGGAGTTGACCAGACCGTAGCGGCCGGAGTGCGAGCGGTGGACGTAGGCGCGGTGCGCGCCGTCGACACAGGCGTTGCCGATCGCCACCAGGCCGTCGCTCTGCGGGCCGACCACCTTCCGCGCCGGCCCGTAGTCGCCGGCGTCGGTGCCGATCACGCAGAACACCCGGTCGGTGTCGAAGGCCTCGGGCGGGATCCGCTGGGCCCGCCAGCCGTCCGGGGCCTCGGTGCCGTACTCGACGCCGGGCACCAGATAGCCGTACATCCTCTCGGGCGAGAACACGTCGGACCCGACCGGGCCGAGGTCCTCCATGAGTTCGTCGAGCAGACCGGCGCCGACGGCGAAGCCGATCCCGCCGTGCGGGGTGCCGTAGGTGAAGAACTTGTCGACCAGGTCCTTGCCGGGGACGGTCGGCCGGAAGTCCCCGGCGCTGTCGTAGGACCACTTCTGGAGCATGCTGCGGCAGATCAGGCCGCCCATCGAGTGGGCGATCAGGTGGACCTTGTCCGCGCCGGTCTTCTCCCGGACCAGTTGGACGAGTTCGTACAGGTCGCGGGCCGACGCCTCGATGTCGAAGTCGGCGGCCCGCTTGCCGAAGGTGTCGGCGGAGTCGTCGTAGAAGCGGTGGATCCAGACGGTCGCCGGGTCCACCGACCCGGCCTCGCAGGAGCGCAGGTACGCCTTCGGGTCACCTGCCGTCAGCGGGTGGTAGCCGTCGTCGGCGAACAGCCGCAGCAGCGGACTCTCGAACTGGTAGTACTGGGCGGTGCCGTCGCCGCCGACCCGGATGTGGGTCGAGCCGGCGTTGAACCCGTAGAAGGGGTCGTCCACCTGCCTGTCGATGCCGGAGGTACCGCCGGCGAAGCCGCGGACGTAGATCAGCGGCAGCCGGGCGGCGCCGTCGACGGCATACGGGGGTGCGGCCGGCTCCGGGCGCGGCGGCGGCAGCGGGATGGTGGGGGAATCGACGGCGTCCGCGTCCGGGTGGTGGTGGAAGACCGGCACCATGGCGTGATCCTCGGTACGGCAGTGGTCGGGGCCGCCCGCCTGGAGTCGGCGAGCCGAGCCACACACCTCGTCGGCTGCCGGGACGCGCCGCGGCGCGTGACCTGGTTTCAGACTCGCAGACGGGACCGCCGTGCGCACCCATTGCGCTGACGCACGAACAATTGCCGCCTCACTGCGACCGGGCGACTCCGCACGGCGACGGCCGGGCGGACCGCTTTCAGGCTGCGACGGACGAGGGCCCGCGTTCAGGCGACGATGGTCGGGCCGCCCGCGCTCAGGCGGCGCCCGCCCCGCTGAGTTCGAACCACATCCGCTTGCCGGAGCCGCGCGGCTCCACGCCCCAGGCGTCCGCCAGGGCCTCGACCAGCATCAGTCCGCGCCCGGAGGAGGCCTGCTCGCCGGGCGTGCGGCGGGTCGGCCACAGGTCGGACTCGTCCTCCACCTCGACCCGCAGCCGGGCCCGGCCGCCGTCCGCGTCCGGCTCCCGGTAGAGCCGGGCGGTGAACATGGCGTCCCGGTCGGTGTGCCGGATGGCGTTGGTGACCAGCTCGGAGGAGAGCAGCTCGGCGGTGTCGATGAACTCGGCGACGCCCCAGCGGCGCAGCGCGTCGCGCAGTTCGGCGCGGACCTCGGCGATCCGCGCGAGGTCGGCCTGACCGATCCGGCGGCGCAGCTGCTGGGTGGTGAGCCCACCTTCCGGGCCGTCCCAGCGCAGGAGCAGCAGCGCTATGTCGTCCTCGCGCTCGCTGGAGTCGGCGGCCTGGGAGGCGATCCGGTCGGCCAGGTCCTCCAGCGGGTCGCGGGCGGCTTCCCGGGCGACCGGCAGCGGCCGGGCGAGTGCGCGGGTGAGCCGGTCGATGCCCTCGTCCAGGTCCATGCCGCGGGCCTCGACCAGGCCGTCGGTGCACAGCAGCACCGTCTCGCCCGGGTCCAGACTGAACCGGGTGACCCGGTACTCCTGGTCGGGGTCGATGCCCAGCGGCAGTCCGCCGGCCACCGGCACGACGGCGGCGGTGCCGTCGGCGCGGCGCACCACCGGGTCGAGGTGGCCGGCCCGCACCGCGTAGACCACGCCATAGTCCACGTTGACCTCGGCGTAGGCGCAGGTGGCGAAGTGGTCGGTGTCCAAGTCGGCGAGGAAGCGGGAGGCCCGGGCCATCACCGCGGCGGGCGGGTGGCCCTCGGCGGCGTAGGCGCGCAGCGCGATCCGCAGCTGGCCCATGATGCCGGCGGCGTGCACGTCGTGGCCCTGGACGTCGCCGATCACCAGGCCGACGTGCCCGCCGGGCAGCGGCACCACGTCGTACCAGTCGCCGCCGATCTGCAGGCCGGAGCCCGCCGCGAGGTAGCGCACCGCGGTGGTCACCCCGGGCACGGAGGGGACGGTGCGCGGCAGCATCACCCGCTGCAGACCGGCCGCCAGCTCGTGCTCGGCGTCGTGCAGCCGGGCCCGGGCCAGCGACTGGGCGACCAGCCCGCCCAGGGTGGTCAGCAGGGTGCGCTCGTCGGCGTCCAGTTCCCGCTCGTCGTCGAAGCTGACCACGCACACGCCGATCGCCCGGCCGCTGGCCACCAGCGGCAGGTAGGCCCAGGAGCCGCGGCCGGTGCGGTTGGTCTGCTCCCAGACGCCGGCGTAGCGCTCGCGGAACTCCCCGCGGTTGGAGACGAACACCGGCGTCCGGTGCTTGAGCGCCTCGGCGGCCGGGTGGGCGGCCGGCAGCACGGCGCGGTCCCAGACCGCGAGCGACTCCGAGCGGTAGCCGGAGGCGCCGAGGATCTGCGTCCGGCCGGCCTCGAAGGAGGCGAGCACCAGGCCGTCCGGTGGCAGTCCGGGCAGCGGCAGCTCGGTGAAGACCCGGGCCACGTCCCGGACGGTGACGGCCTCGGAGAGCGCGCGGGCGGCCTCCTTGATGAACCGGGAGCGCTCCTCGCGTAGCTGGGCGAGCCGGTCGGCGCGGTCGCGTTTGTGCAGTTCGACGGTGGCGTCCCAGACGAAGCCCACCATCCGGGAGGCGCGGCCGAAGGCGTCCGCGAGGACCCGGCCGCGGAAGCGCACCGCCCGCATCGTGCCGTTCGGCCCGACGGTGCGGTAGTAGGCGCCGCACTGGCCCAGTTCGGCCACCGCGCGCTCGACCCGGCGGCGCACCACGGGCGCGTCCTCGGGGTGCAGCAGGGACATGAAGGAGGCGGCGGTGCGGTCGAAGCGGCTGCGCTCGACGTCGTCCAGGCCGATGATCGCGCAGGCGCGCTGGTCGCCCTCCAGGACGTCGCGGCGGATGTCCCAGTCGAAGGAGCCGATGCCGTTGGCGGCCATCGCGGGCTCCAGCCAGTCCGGCATGGAGTCGGCGGAGGAGGGCGGCAGCCCGCCGGGCAGCACGGGCGCCAGCCGTCCGGCGGCGAGTGCGGGGGGCGTGCGCAGCCGGCTCCGGCGGGAGGCCTGCGCGGGCGGGCGGGTGGCTCGCGGCGGCTCCACGGCGGGCGCGCCGGGAGGAAGGGCCGGCCCCGGCGACTCGGGCTCAGTGGGCATGCTGCTCCTGCCGCTGCCGTGGCGGACCGCGCCGACCGTCCGGACGGGCCGCGTGGCGGTGTGATGGGTCGTGCTGGGTCGGACGGTGCCGACGGGCGGTGCTCAGTCGAGGTTCGGTCTCCCCGCTGCTTGCCGCACGTGGGCACACATTCCCACCATCCTGGCCAATGTTCGGCCGAGCGGCAATGGCAACGGCCCGGAAATCTTGGGCTCCGCCTTTTGTTCAGGGCTTGCTTCGGGGACGGATCGATCGACCGCGAACGGGTGCGCGGGCGGTGGGTAAGAGTCGCGGCGCAGCGCGGCGGCTCGGGGCGGGCGGCGGCTGGGAGCGGGGCGGGGCGGCGGCTGGGAGCGGGACGGCGACTCGGGGCGGGCCCCGGCTCAGGACAGGGCGAGCTCGAACCAGGTGATCTTGCCGTCGCCCTTCAGCTGCACGCCCCAGGCATCTGCGAGCGCCTCCACCAGCAGCAGCCCGCGCCCCGAGGTCGCGTACTCGGGCTCCGGATCGCGCCGGCGCCCGGGCAGTCGGCTGGCGCCGTCCTGCACTTCGATCCGCAGCCGGCTGTCCGAGCCGAGCACGGCCTCGAAGACCGCGCCCTTGCCGGTGTGCAGCAGCGCGTTGGTGACCAGCTCGGAGGAGAGCAGTTCGGCGGTGTCGGACAGCTCCGGCACGCCCCAGTGGCTCAGTGCCGCGCGGAGCCGGTGCCGGACCGCGCCGACCGCGACCAGGTCGGCCGGGTCGATCGTCAGGTGCAGCCGGCGGTGCACCGCGCAGCCGGGCGCCGACGCGCCGGACACGGTCGTCCCGGCGCCGACGCCGGCGGCAGGGCCCGGGGCCGTTCCGGCCCGGTAGGCGTCGCCCGAACTCGTCCGTTGCCGCGGGAATCGCGACTGACCGTCCATCAACACATGCCCCCGCCCTCGAGTCCGGGCCCCCGCCTCCGGATCCCCCGCCGGCCGGGTGGCCCCCGCGTTCTGACCACCCATCCTCATGCCCAGTTGACGACGTTTGCAACAGTGTGCGTCCGATCACGTGGGGTGAAAGGGGCACGGGGAGGTTCACGTGATCCAACTGCCCGCGCCGGACAGGTTTGCGAAGCGCAGTGGCGGTTTTCGAAGCCGCCCCCGTCCGATCCCGCGCACACCCGGCGCCCGTACGGACCGTGCGCCCGGCCGCGTGCCCCGCCTTCGCGACGCCCGCGCCGGGCGCGCGAATGCGGCCCCACCCCGGCCGGCCGTCCGACGGGCCTGACCCGGCCGGAGCCGCCAGGCTGGACACGGCGGTGGACGCGGAGGGTCGAGACACAGGGGACACGGAGGTGGACGCGGAGGCTGGACACGACGCCCCGGGCCGGGTTCAATGACCCCGAGATGTTTGAACGACGTTCTAAACGATGGTCCGAACATCACCCCGGAAGCCCGGCCCCGGCCACCCCCTCCCCGGCCGACGAGCGAGCGAGGAACCGTGCGACTGACCCCCACCGAGCGGGACCGGCTGCTGATCTTCACAGCAGCCGAGCTGGCCCGCGCCCGCCGCGCCCGGGGCGTGCGCCTCAACATTCCCGAGGCCACCGCCCTGATCGCGGACACCGTCTGCGAGGCCGCCCGCGACGGCCTGCGCCTGGCCGAGGCCATCGAGGCCGGCCGCTCCGTGCTGACCGCCGACGACGTGCTGCCCGGCGTGCCGGACGTGGTCACCGTCGTCCAGGTCGAGGCCGTGTTCGAGGACGGCACCCGCCTCGCGGTCGTCAACGACCCGTTCAAGGGCGCCGGCTCGCTCGGCGACGACGCCCCCGGCAGCGCCCTGATCGGCGACGGCGCCGGCTACGACCCGGTCGAGGAGACACTGCTGATCCCCGTCCACAACACCGCCGGGGTGCCGATCTCCGTCACCTCCCACTTCCACTTCTTCGAGGCCAACCCGCGCCTGGCCTTCGACCGCGCCGCCGCCTACGGCACCCACCTCGCCGTCCCGGCCGGCTCCTCGGTCCGCTTCGACCCGGGCGCCACCGTCGAGGTCGGCCTGGTGCCGATCGGCGGCGAGCGGGTCGCGATCGGATTCGCGGGGCTCGTGGACGGCCCCCTGGACGCGCCCGGCGCGAAGGAGGCGGCCCTCGCGAAGGCCCGCGCCACCGGCTACCTGACCAGCTTCGACGACGCGGAGGTGCCGTCATGACGTCGATCACTCCCCACGACTACATCGCCGTGCACGGCCCCCGCGCCGGAGACCGCATCCGGCTCGGCGACAGCGGCCTGATCGTCCGCGTCGAGTCCGACTCCCAGGCGCCCGGCGACGAGTTCCTGGCCGGCTTCGGCAAGACCGCCCGCGACGGCCTGCACCTCAAGCCCGCCGCCGTCCGCGACACCTGCGACGTGGTGATCAGCAACGTCCTGGTCATCGACGCGATCCAGGGCATCCGCAAGACGTCCATCGGTCTGATCGGCGGCCGGATCGCCTCCATCGGCCGGGCCGGCAACCCGGACACCCTGGACGGCGTGGACGTGGTGGTCGGCACCGGCACGACGATCGTCTCCGGCGAGGGCATGATCGCCACCGCCGGCGCCATCGACACCCACGTCCACCTGCTCTCGCCGCGGATCATGGAGGCCTCGCTCGCCTCCGGGGTCACCACCATCATCGGCCAGGAGTTCGGCCCGGTCTGGGGCGTCGGCGTCAACTCCCCCTGGGCGCTGCGCCACGCGTTCAACGCCTTCGACGCCTGGCCCGTCAACATCGGCTTCCTCGGCCGCGGTTCGTCCTCCGACGAGGCCCCACTGATCGAGGCCCTGGCCGAGGGCGGCGCCTCCGGCTTCAAGGTGCACGAGGACATGGGCGCCCACACCCGCGCCCTGGACACCGCGCTGCGGGTCGCCGAGGAGTACGACGTCCAGGTCGCCCTGCACACCGACGGCCTGAACGAGTGCCTCTCCGTCGAGGACACCCTGAAGGTGCTGGAGGGCCGGACCATCCACGCCTTCCACATCGAGGGCTGCGGCGGCGGGCACGTCCCCAACGTGCTGAAGATGGCGGGCGTGCCGAACGTCATCGGCTCCTCCACCAACCCCACCCTGCCCTTCGGCCGCGACGCGCTCGGCGAGCACTTCGGCATGATCGTCTCCGCGCACGACCTCAAGGTCGACCTGCCCGGCGACGCCGCCATGGCCCGCGACCGCATCCGGGCCGGCACCATGGGCGCCGAGGACGTGCTGCACGACCTCGGAGTCATCGGCATCACCTCCTCCGACGCCCAGGGCATGGGCCGGGCCGGCGAGACCGTGCGCCGCACCTTCGCCATGGCCGGCAAGATGAAGGCCGAACTCGGCCCCATGGACGGCGCCGGCTCCTACGGGACGACCGAGAACGGCGACGACAACGAGCGCGTGCTGCGCTACATCGCCAAGCTCACGATCAACCCGGCCATCGCCCACGGCCTCTCCCACGAGGTCGGCTCGATCGAGGTCGGCAAGCTCGCCGACATCGTGCTGTGGCGCCCGGACCACTTCGGGGCCAAGCCGCAGCTCGTCCTCAAGTCCGGCTTCCCCGCGTACGGTGTCGTCGGCGACCCCAACGCCTCCACCGACCGCTGCGAACCGCTCGTCCTCGGGCCGCAGTTCGGCGCCCACGGCGCCACCGCCGCCGACATCTCGGTGGCCTTCGTCGCCCAGGCCGCCGCCGACGGCGCCTACCTCGACCGCCCCGCCGACGGGCTGCCCACCCGCCGCCGCCGCGTCGGCGTCCGGGGCACCCGCGGCATCGGCCCGCGCGACATGGTGCGCAACGCCCGGATCGGCCAGGTCGAGGTCACCGAAACCGGCCTGGTCTCCCTGGACGGCTCGCCGCTGCGCTCCGAACCCGCCGACAGCGTCTCCCTCAGCCGCCTCTACTTCCTCTGATCTCCTCCTCCGATCCTCCCCTCAAGGACTCGACGATGACCACCCCCACGCCTGCCTCCCTCGGCTACCGGATGCCCGCCGAGTGGCACCCCCACGACCGCACCTGGATGGCCTTCCCGACCACCAACCCCACCTTCGACGGCCCCGAGCAGCTGGACGCGGCACGCCGGGCCTGGGCCGCCGTCGCCGACACCATCGTCAGGTACGAGCCGGTCACGCTGATCGTCAACACCGGCGAGACCGAGGCCGCCCGCCGCTACGTCTCCGAGCAGGTCGAGATCGTCGAGCGCCCGCTCAACGACGCCTGGATGCGCGACATCGGTCCGTCCTTCCTGATCGACGGCAAGGGCTCGGTGGCCGCCGCGGACTGGATCTTCAACGGCTGGGGCGCGCAGTCCTGGGCCCGCTGGGACAAGGACCAGCACATCGCCGAACACATCGGCGACCTCACCGGCGTCCAGCGCTTCGCCTCCCGGCTGATCAACGAGGGCGGCGGCATCCACGTCGACGGCGAGGGCACGGTGCTGGTCACCGAGACCGTCCAGCTCGGCGAGGGCCGCAACGCCGACTGGACCAAGAAGGAGGTCGAGGCCGAGCTGCACGCCTTCCTCGGCACCACCAAGGCCATCTGGCTGCCGCGCGGACTCACCCGCGACTACGACGAGTTCGGCACCCGCGGCCACATCGACATCGTCGCCTCCTTCGTGCGCCCCGGCGTCGTGGTCGCCCACGTCCAGCCGGACCCGGCCCACCCGGACCACGAGGTCTGCAAGGAACTGGTCGCCATTCTGCGCGCCTCCACCGACGCCCAGGGCCGCCCGCTGGAGGTCATCGAACTGCCCGCCCCCACCGTCCTGCTGGACGAGGACGGCGGGCCGGTCGACTACTCCTACATCAACCACTACGTGGCCAACGGCGCGGTCGTGCTGTGCGCCTTCGCCGACCCGCGCGACCAGGAAGCCGCCGACATCCTCGCCAAGGCCTACCCCGGCCGCACCGTCGAACTCGTCGACGCCCGCGAAATCTTCGCCAACGGCGGCGGCATCCACTGCATCACCCAGCAGCAGCCCAAGGCCCTCTGACCCGCTGAGACGATCCACCCGGGTGGGAGCGGTGCGCTCCCACCCGGCCGGCCTTCCGAACTCCGCACCACCGAGGGAGAGCACAGCACATGGCGGACGCCCGCCCGCGCCGTCCGGCGCGCCCCCGCGAGGAGGTCTTCGCCACCGCCCGGGCCGCGATCGCCGAACACGGGCTCGCCAAGCTCACCATGGCCGGCCTCGGCAAGCAGCTCCAGATGAGCGCCGGGCACCTGCTCTACTACTTCGGCAGCAAGGACCAACTGCTGCTGGAGACCCTCCGCTGGAGCGAGGACCAGCTCGGCGCCCGCCGCCACGAAGCCCTCACCGACCACACCGCCGACCCCTGGCAGCGCCTCGACGCCTACCTCCGGCTCTACCTCCCCGAGGGACCGGGCGACCCGCGCTGGATCCTCTGGGTCGAGGTGTGGGGCCGCTCCCCCGCCAGCGCCGAGATCCGCCAGGGCCAGCAGGAGATCGAAGCCCCCTGGCAGGCCGACCTGGTCACCCTCCTCGAAGAGGGCGCCACCACCGGCCATTTCACCCCTGGCCCAGCCGCCGACCGCGCCACCCAACTCCGCGCCCTCCTGGACGGCCTGGCCGTCCCCATCGCCATCGGCCTCCCCGACGCCAACCACCCCGCCGCCCTCGCCCAGGCCACAGCAGTCGCCAAGATCCTCCTCCACACCTGAGCCCGCGGGCGAGCGCAGCCCCCAACCGCCCCCCAAACCCGCCCCCGAAGCCCGCCCACTCGACCCCTGCCGCCACGGCGCGCGCCCGCGCGCCGTACGCATCAGAAGTCGACCCCGCCGACTTCCTACACACGCGTTCCTCTCGGAAAAATATGTGGATCGGTCTACTGATTCATCCCTATCGAGCCAGCCGCGCACGAAAAGTCGAACCCGCCGACTTTTCGTGCAGGGTGGTGGCTCCGCGGGAGTTGGCGTGGCTCTCGGGGCGGCGTGCCAGGGGTCGGGGCTGGAGAGCCGAAGCGTGGTGTCGGGAGGTCGGTAGGTGAGCGCAGGCCCGTCTGCTCCTCAACCGCCGGAAGTCGGCGGGGCCGACTTCCGGGGGCGGCGGGGCCGTTCCGTTACTCGGTCCAGACGGCGGCGGCTGTGCGGTCGTCGGCGTAGCCCTTTGCGCGGACTTGGACCTGGCGGAGGAAGTCGACTGTTCCCGGGGGGTGGGGGTGGGCCCAGTGGGAGGAGAGGAAGTGGGCGACGGCCGGCTCTTCGGCGATCGGCACGGACAGGCCCGGGGCGCAGAGCAGCAGGATGTCGCCGGGGGTGGCCGGGACGAGGCGGAAGCGGAACGGGCGCGGGTCCGCCGTGGGGGCGTCCGGCAGTGGGGGTTGGCCGTCCGGGTGGTGGAGCAGCCGGGCGGCGTAGGCGTCGATCCAGTGGCCGGAACGCAGGAGGTACAGGCCGCCTGGTCCGACGCCGAAGGCCGCGCGGTAGCCCGCCGACGGGTCCAGCGAGACCATCAGGCAGTGCAGCGCGGCCGGGGAGGGTGCCCCCTCTCCCTCGGCCTGGGGTGCCAGTGCGCGCAATGGTGCGGCGGCGCTGGTCGCCAGGCGCTGGAGGCCGTACCGCAGCCGGTCCCGGGCGCCGTCGCGCAGATCGGTGGCCAGGCCGGACCGGCTGCGGCCGATCGCGGCGGCGAGTTGACGGCAGGCTTCGCCGGTGGCGGTGGCCGCGGCCTGCGCGGTGAGCACCCCGTCGTCGGCTGCACCCGTGCGGTCGAAGCCCGCGAGGACGGCGAGCAGCAGTCCGTCGGGACCGTCGCCGAACCTGGTCACCAGCAGGCTGTCGCGGCGCGGTTCGCCCCGGTAGCGGGCGGAGTCGCCCCGGACGGAGACGGCGCGCAGCACGGTGCTCCCGTACTGGGCGCCCTCCAGGGCGGTGTCGGGGACGACCGCGGCGAGTGAGCCCGGATCCGCCTCCGGTACGGCGGTCGGTTCGGGGCCGTAGGTCGGGGGGCGCTCGCCGACGTGCGGGACGGTGGGGCCGGTGCCGGCGAGCGGGCCGCGGAGGGCCAGCCGGGGGTCGGGGGCGGCGGGCGCCGGCTCGGGGTCGGGCTGGGGGGCGTGGTCGGGCTCGGGTTCGGGTTCGGGTTCGAGTTCCGGGGTTGGGGTGGGCGTGGGGGTTTCGGTGGTGGCCGGGGGTTGCGGGGCCGCCGGGTCGGTTTCGGGCTTCGGCTCGGGAGCCGCTTCAGGCGTCGGCTCGGCGGCGGGGGCCGGGGCGGCGGGCTTGTCCAGCGAGATCGGGAGGGACGGTGCCTCGGGCTCGGGCTCGGGCTCGGGCTCCGGCTCTGGCGCAGGCGTGGGCGCAGGCGTGGGCGTGGGGTCCGCCGGAGGCTCATCGACGGCGAAGGAGGGGGCGGGGAACTGGTGGGTCTCCGTCGAGGTGCGTTGGCGCCCGATCCCTTCGGTCCCCTCGCTCGCGCCGGTCCCCCCGATCACGCCGATCGCGGTGTCGAACCAGTCGTCGATGCTGTCCCTCGCGGGCGGTTCCGCGACGGCCTCCGGCTCCGGCTCCGCCGTGCGCTGCTGCCCGATCAGTCCGACCGCCGTGTCGAACCAGTCGTCCACGCTGCCGTCGCCCGGGTCGGCGTGCGGGGTGTCGGGGAGGGTGCTCGCCGGGCCGTCGTAGACCGTGTCCCACCAGCCGTCGCCCGGCCGGGGCGGCTGTGCGGGTGCACCCTGCTTGCTCATCTGGCGGCTCCTGGTGGGTCCGTGGTCGCGCCGCCCCCGACGGGGCCGAACTGGCGTCATTGTCTCCGAGTGCAACGACGCTGTCCGGGTTTCGGCGACAACCGGTCACCCACCGGATCATCCCGGCCACCGCGTCCCACCAGCCACTTCGCCGGAGCGTGACCGGGGCGCCGCCGGGCGGGCGTAGAGGCCGCGGAGCGGAGGCGAAGAGGTGGTGACGGGCCTGCGGCAGGCCCGTCACCACGGCTTTCGCTTCCGTTCCGTCCGTGCTTGCCGGCTCTGCCCCGAGCAGGGTGTTTCCTGGACATTGCAGGGCAGAGGCCGCCGAAAATGGGGGCCGAGGAGGGGCATCGCTTCACCCGTTCGGCTGATTAAATGTCCGCATGACCGCGTCGGCCCCCAGCTCGCCCCGACCGGGGAGGGCCGCACCGACGGGCCGCCCGGCGGGTGCGCTGTTGGTCCTGCTGCTGGTCGCCCTGCTGACCGCGCTGCCCTGCGCGGGCCAGTCGAGCGCGGCCGACGGCCCCGCCCGCCCCGCGCCGGCCCCGGCGGTCGCCGTCTCGGTGGTCAGCGCCGCGCAGGCCACCGCGCCCGCTCCGCACACCGGACGGACCGGCCACACCGCCAGGGCGTCCGAGCGGCAGCAGCTCGCCGCGGAGCAGGACCACTGGATCCTGTGCACCGCCGACGGCCAGCCGCCACGCAACAACGGCTGCTCCAGCCACCCGTTCTGCCCGCAGGACGCGCAGCTGCCGAACCCGCCGCCGCATCCGGAGCCCGCCGTCTCACCGCTCGCCGCTCCGGCGCCCGAGGCGCTGCCCCGAGTGGTGCCCGCGGGACTGCTGGACGGCCCGCACCCGGCGCCCGATCTGCACGAACTCCAGGTCCACCGGTCCTGAGCGGAACCCGCCGCCGACGGCTCCCGTCGGCGGATCCGCCTCCCCACTCCACCTCAGCCGTCCGCCGCCACGACCGTGCGCGGCGGGGACAAGGACAACCGTCATGGGTTCCGCCTCCAAGCAGTCCAACAAGGGCACCGCCGACCGCCGCACCCGGATCGCCGAACTGCGCGCCGCCGAGCAGCGCCGCGACCGCCGCAACAAGATCGTCGCCTCGGTGGCGGCCGGCGTGCTGGTGATCGGCGCGATCGCCACCGGCACCTGGATCGTCATGGACCAGAACCAGAAGAAGAAGGACAAGGAGGCCGCCGCCAACGCGGACATCCCGGGTGTGAAGACCTTCGGCGACCTGAGCCGCAACCACGTCAAGGACAAGGTCAACTACCCGATGACCCCGCCGGTGGGCGGCGACCACAACGCGGTCTGGCTGGACTGCATGGGCCACGTCTACGACCAGCCGGTCGAGAACGAGCGCGCCGTCCACTCGCTGGAGCACGGCGCGGTCTGGGTGACGTACAACGGCAAGGCCACCCCGGACGACATCAAGATCCTCTCCGACAAGGTCAAGACCACCCCGTACTCGCTGATGAGCCCGTACCCGGACGAGCAGGGCACCATCACCCTGAACGCCTGGAGCACCCAGCTGATCGTGGACAGTGCCACCGACCCGCGGGTGAACCAGTTCTTCACCAAGTACGTCCAGGGCAAGCAGACCCAGGAGCCGGGCGCCTCCTGCACCATGGGGCAGATGTGACCGCCGACGCGGCCAGCCCCGAGGAGTCCTCGGCGGCGGACCTGCCGGCGAACGACGCGGCGGACCCGGGCATCCCGCAGGACGCGGGCACCCTGGACGAGCCGGCCGCCCGGCCCGGCCGCCGGCGGCTGTGGTGGCCCGCCGCGCTGGCCGCCGCGGTGGCGCTGGCGCTCGGGGTGCCGGCCCTGGTGGCGAGCGGGACGTCGGCCTCCGGCACCTCCTCGGTGGCCGTCCCGGCGGACGACTCGCCCGAGGCCGGGTTCGCCCGCGACATGGCGACCCACCACCAGCAGGCGGTGGACCTGTCGTTCATCGTCCGGGACCGCACCGCCGACGAGCCGACCCGCACCCTGGCCTTCGACATCATCAACACCCAGGCCAACCAGCGCGGCATGATGACGGGCTGGCTCGACCAGTGGGGGCTGTCGCAGCACTCGACCGCCAAGCCGATGGCGTGGATGAAGATGGACCACGACTACACGGCCCACGACGGTTCGCTGATGCCCGGTATGGCCACCAACGCCCAGATCGCGAAGCTGCGCACGCTCACTGGGCGGGACGCCGAGGTGTACTACCTGCAGCTGATGATCGAGCACCACAAGGGCGGCGTCGAGATGGCCCAGGGCTACGTGGACCTGGCCAAGAACGACGTCGAGAAGCGGCTCGCCCAGTCGATGGTGGTCGCCCAGACCTCCGAGCTGGAGCTGATGACCGACATGCTCAAGGAGCGCGGCGCCGCCCCCGGCGTGCCCGCGTCCTGACACCAGGGCCCCCGGACGGCCGGGGCGCGGCGGCGGTCCCGTACGCGACCCCCGCACCGCGCTCCGGCCGTCCGCCGTCCCGCCTCCTGAACCCGTATGGCCGCTGACGCCCCCTGGCTGATCGCCGGCCTCGGCAACCCCGGCCGGTGGTTCCGGCTGCCCCGGCACAACGCGGGCTTCCTGACCGTGGACCGGTCGGCCGAGCGGCACGGCGCCCGGTTCCGCCGGCGCGGGATCGCCACCCTGGTCGCGGAGATCGAGGTGGACGGCCGCCGGGTGCTGCCGGCCTACCTGCTCTGCCGCTCTGGTTCATCAACTGGTCCGGCCGCCCGGTGGCCGCCCTGCTGCGCTGTCACGGCGTGCCGGTCGGGCACCTGGTGGTCGTCCAGGACGACCTGGACTTCGCGTACGGCGCCGGCAAGGTGAAGCGCGGCGGCGGGCCGGGCGGGCACAACGGGGTGCGCTCGGTGGGCGAGGCGCTCGGCACCCGCGACTTCGTCCGGCTGCGGTTCGGCATCGGGCGCCCGCCGAAGGGGCAGAGCGTCGGCGACCACGCGCTGCTGAAGTTCTCGGACGGAGAACTGGCCATGGTGCCGGGGTGTTGGACCGCTGCGCCGACGCCCCGGAGGCGCTGGCCCGGCTCGGCCTGAACCGGGCCCAGGACACCCTGAACATCAGCCGGTCCTGAGGCGCTCGCGGGCCGGGGCCGGGGTCTGGCTGGTCAGCGCGGCGGCCGCCACCGCGACCACCGCGAGGACGACCAGCACCGTCCGCCCACCGGACGCCGCGCCCGCCAGGTGGACGCCGAGGACGGACAGCGCCATGCCGAGCGCGGTGCCGAGGCTGCGGGCCATGTTCACCATGCCGCCGCCGACCGCCGAGCACTCCGCCGGGATCGCCCGCATCACCAGCGCGTTGTTGGCGGGCAGCAGCAGGCCCAGTCCGTACCCGGCGATCAGCAGCGGGGCCGCCACCGCCGCACCGGAGACCGGCAGCAGGGCGAACAGCAGCAGTCCGGCGCCCGCCAGTCCCGCGCCGAAGCGGCACCGGGCGGCGTCCGACCAGCCCCGGGGCAACAGCCCGCCGCCGACCGTCGCCGCCACCGCGAAGGCCGCCGGCAGCAGGGTCACCACCAGGCCGGCGGCGGCCGTCGACATGCCCGCGCCGGTGAGCAGCACCGGACCCAGCACCAGCGGGCAGAACAGCAGCAGGTAGCCGATCAGCGCGACCACCAGCCCGGACCGCACGCCCGGGGTGTTCACCAGCCCCGGGGCCAGGATCGGCCGGGCGGCCCGCCGCTCCTGGCGCACCAGGGCCAGCGCGAGGACGGCGGCGGCGAGCAGCAGGGCGGCGACGGCCCAGCCGGGCAGCGGCAGGCCCGAGGCGGTGGACAGGGCGAGCAGCAGTGCGGTGGTCGCGCCGGTGAGCAGCAGCATGCCGGGCAGGTCGAAGCGGGGCGTCCGCGGTTCGCCGGCCCCGGCGGTTGCAGCGGTGGCAGCGGTGGCAACGGTTGCGGCGGGGGTGCTGCGCGGCCGTAGGGCAGCGGTCGGTCCGCAGGCCCGGGTGCGCGGCAGCAGGTACCAGCCGGCCAGGATGCCGAACACCGCGATCGGCACGTTCGCCCAGAACACCCACCGCCAGGAGGCGTGCTCCACCAGCAGCCCGCCGAGGCTGGGGCCGAGCGCCAGCCCGAGGCCCTGGGCGGCGGCCTGGATGCCGAGCGCGCGGCGCATCGCGTGCTCCGGGACGCCCCGGGCCACCAGGGCGACGCTGTTGGCCTGCATCATCGCGGCGCCGACGGCCTGGACCGCTCGGCAGGCGACCAGGACCCACAGGCCGGCGGCGAAGCCGGCGCCCAGCGAGGACAGTCCGAACACCGCGAAGCCGCCGATGTACATCGTCTTGCGGCCGACCAGGTCGGAGAGCCGGCCGATCGGGGCCAGCAGGGCGACCAGGACGAGCAGGTAGGCGAGCGCGACCCACTCGACGGCGGCGAAGCCCGCGTGGAAGTGGCGGCCAAGGGCGGGGAAGACCAGGGCGATCACGCTGGCGTCGAGCTGGCCGAGGAAGGCGCCGAGACAGACCGTGCCGACGGCCAGCCAGTGGGCGTGGCGCCAGCCGGCGATGCCGCGGGGCCGGGGCCGCTCGGTGAGCAGGCGCGCGGCAAGGGCGGTGGCGTTCATACGGCCAATATATCGGATGCAGATATGTTCCTTCTGCGAGTTGATCGCCCTGCGATACGAAGCGTGCCACCCTGCCCGGGTCTGCCCGGCGTCCGCACGGCGTCCGCGCCGCGTCCGAGGGGCGGACGGCGCCCCGGAAACGCCCCGTACCAGGCGATACGCTGTCCGCCATGCCGTCGTCACCGCACGTTCCCGAGCCCGCCGCCGAAGCCCCCGACCCGGCGGTCGAGCACGCCCGGCGGCTGACCGACACCGTCACCCGGCTGCGCCGCGCGCTGCGCAGCAGCATCCGCACCGAGTACCCGTGGGAGTCCCTGCCGATGGCGCAGGTCGAACTCCTCCAGACGCTCGCCGCCGCCCCGCTACGGGTCGGCGAACTCGCCGCCCGGCAGCGGCTCGCCCCCAACACCGTCAGCGGGCTGGTCGGCAAGCTGCTGGAGGCCGGCTTCGTGGACCGCCAGGCCGACCCCGGCGACCGGCGCACCGCCCGGATCGCGCTCACCCCGGCCGGGCGGCGCCAGCTGGACGACTGGCAGCACGCCCACGAGCGGCGGATCGCCACCGCCCTGGGCACCCTCGCCGCGGCCGACCGCGAGGCGGTCGTCCACGCCCTGCCCGCACTGGAACAGCTGGCCCGCGCCCTGGCACAGCCGGGCGGTCCGGGCGAGCAGCCGCCACCGGCCGGCCCCGGCGACTGAAACCGCTGGTCACCGGCGCCCGAAAAGAACTGGTCCCCGGCGGCCGGCGACCACTAGCGTCCCCCGCATGAGCACCGCTGAGATCCAGCTCCAGCCCTGGACGGACGCCGACCTCGCGCTGCTGCGCCGGGTCAACACCCCGAAGATGAAGGAACACGTCGGCGGGCCGGAGACCGAGGAACAACTGCTCCACCGGCACCGGCGCTACCTGGACTTCGTCCCGTCCGGGCTGGGTTGCATGTACCGGATCGTGCTGCTGCCCGAGGGCGAGGCGGTCGGGACGGTCGGCTACGGCACCCGAACGTGGGAGGGCGAGACCGTGCATGAGATGGGGTGGAACGTACTGCCCGGCCACCAGGGACGGGGCATCGCCGTCGCCGCCGCCCGGGCCGCCGTCGAGGCCGCCCGGCGCGAGGCCGCGCACCGCCACCTGCACGCGTTCCCGTCGGTGGACAACCCCGCCTCCAACGCGGTGTGCGCGAGGGCCGGATTCACCCTGCTCGGCCGGACGGACTTCGAGTTCCCGCCCGGGCGGTTCATGCTCAGCAACAACTGGCGGGTGGATCTGCGCGGTTGAGCCCGCCGGGGAGCGAGGTTCAGAACAGCGTGCCGCTCTCCAGTTCCAGCAGCCAACGCTTGCGGTCCACGCCCGCGGCGAAGCCGGTGAGCGCACCGCTCGCGCCCAGCACCCGGTGGCAGGGGCGGACGATCAGCAGCGGATTGGCGCCGACCGCGCCGCCGACCGCCCGGACCATCCGCGGCGACTGCCCGGCCAGCTCGGCGAGTTGGCCGTAGGTGACGGTCCTGCCGTACGGGATCGCGTCCAGTGCGGCCCAGATCCGGCGGCGGAACTCGGTGCCCACCGGGGCGAGCGGCAGGTCGAAGGTGGTGCGCTCGCCGGCGAAGTAGGCGCTCAGCTGGGCCACCGGTTCGGCGAGGGCCTCGGGGTCGGGCTCCCAGCCGTCGGCGGGCTCGGCCAGCGCGTACTTCTGGCCGGGCGCGGTGACGGTGGCCAGGGCCGCCGGACCGCCGTCCTCGGGCAGCACGCCGCTGAGCAGCAGCCGGCCCAAGGGGCTCTCCATGGTGGTGTAGACGGTGGTGCTCATGCCGGGTCGTTCTCCGTTCCGGTGCTGATGCTAGTGCTGGGGCCGGGGCCGGGGCTGGCGCTGGAGCCGGGGCTGGCGCTGGAGCCGGCGCTGATGCTGGCGCTGGGGCTGAGGCTGGGGCTGGGGCTTGCCGCCCCGGCCCACAGCCGGTGGACGGCGTAGGACCGCCACGGGGCCCAGGCCTCGGCCGCGCGGCCGGCGGACTTCGGCTCCCCGTCGGCGCCGAGCCGCAGGAGGCCGTGCCTGACGCCGAGGTCGCCGGGGAGGAAGACGTCGGGATCGGCGAGGGCCCGCATCCGCAGGTAGCCGACCGTCCAGGGGCCGATGCCGGGCAGGGCCAGCAGCTGGGTCGCGGCCTCCTCCCGGTCCACGCCGCTGTCGAGGCGGACGGTGCCCTCCGCCAGCGCGGCGCACAGGCCGGTGAGCGCACGGCGGCGGGCGGCCGGCATCGCGAAGTCCTCCGGGTCGGCGGTGGCCAGGGCCGCCGCCGTGGGGAAGAGCAGCCGCAGGCCGCCGCTCGGCTCGGGCAGTGCGGTGCCGTACTTCTCGGCGAGCCGGCCCGCCAGGGTGCGGGCGGCGCCGACGGTGATCTGCTGGCCGAGGACGGCGCGCACGGCCAGTTCGTGCGGATCCACGTGTCCGGGCGAGCGCACGCCGGGGCGCTCGCGCACCAGCTGGCCGAGGACCGGGTCGGCGCCGAGCTGCTCGTCGACGGCGTCCGGGTCGGCGTCCAGGTCGAAGAGGATGCGCAGGCGCTGTACGGCGGTCGGCAGGTCGCGCAGGTCGGCGAGGAACAGGCGGCAGTCGAGCCAGCCGCGGGTGCGGGGCTCGCCCGGCGCGAGGCCGTCGACCTCGGCGATGCCGTGCCCGTACGGGAGCGCGAGGGTGCGCCGGTAGGTGCGCACGCCGGAGCGCGGGCCGAGCACGACCTCCTCCACGCCGGGGACGGCGCGCAGGGCGAGGAAGTCGATCACGTGGTCGCTGTCGATCGCGCCGCGGTAGGCGAGGCGCAGGGTCAGGCCACCGGCCGGGGTCGCGGTGCGGCGCCCGGCCGCGACCTCGGCGCGCAGGGCGGTGGGGGTGCGGTCGTAGACCTCGCGGACGGTGTCGTTGAACTGGCGGACGGAGGCGAAGCCGGCCGCGAACGCGATGTCGGTGACGGGTAGCTCGGTGGTCTGCAGCAGCAGGCGGGCGGTCTGGGCGCGGCGGGCGCGGGCCAGGGCGATCGGGCCGGCGCCGAGCTCGGCGGTGAGCTGGCGTTGCAACTGGCGGGCGCTGTAGCCGAGCCGGTCGGCCAGACCCGCGACGCCCTCGCGGTCCACCACGCCGTCACCGATCAGGCGCATCGCGCGGCCGACCAGGTCGGCGCGGTGGTTCCACTCCGGGGAGCCCGGTACGGAGTCGGGGCGGCAGCGGCGGCAGGCGCGGAAGCCCGCGCCCTGGGCGGCGGCGGCGCTGGGGTAGAAGCGACAGTTGGTGCGCTTGGGCGTCACGGCGGGGCAGCTCGGTCGGCAGTAGATGCCGGTGGAGGTGACCGCCGTGAAGAACACCCCGTCGAAGCGGGCGTCGCGGCTGTCCACGGCTCGGTACCGGATGTCGTCGTCGATCACGCTGTCCAGTCTGCGGCACTGGGCGGGGGGTGACTGGCGGGAATCGGACATCGCCGTTCGGGGGCCCGAAGACGTCCCGACCGCTCCCACAGCTCCGACCGGCACCGATCGGTGGGGAGGGTCGGTGGGGAGGGGGGGGGGGGGGGGGGGGGGGGGGGGGGGGGGGGGGGGGGGGGGGGGGGGGGGGGGGGGGGGGGGGGGGGGGGGGTGGGGGGGGGGGGGGGTGGGGGGTGGGGTGGTGTGTTGCCTCCCCCCCCCCCCCCCCCCCCCCCCCCCCCCCCCCCCCCCGCCCCGCTCGGTCAGCGCTTCACCGGACCTCCCGCGGCTCGCATCGACTTGGTGATCGCCTTCCACTTGTTCAACCGGGCCTTGGCCACCCGGGCGTCCGAACGCGAGGCGATCCACTCGTTCTCGCGCTGGAGCTTCAGGTAGCTGTCCATCCGGCGCTGCGGCAGGGTGCCGTCGTCCAGCGCTGCCCGGACCGCGCAGCCGGGCTCGGTGTGGTGGTTGCAGTCGTGGAAGCGGCATTCCTCGGCCAGCTCGGCGATGTCGGCGAAGGCCAGGTCCACGCCCTCGCCACCGTAGAGGCCGACCTCGCGCAGCCCCGGGGTGTCGATCAGCACCCCACCGCCGGGCAGGGCTATCAGCTCGCGGGTGGTCGTGGTGTGGCGGCCCTTCTGGTCGACCGACCGGGCCTCCTGCACGACCATCACGTCGTTTCCGACCAACGCGTTGGTGAGGGTGGACTTGCCGACGCCGGACTGGCCGATCACCACCGTGGTGCCGGGGGCGCAGGCACGGAGCACGTCGATGCCCTCGCCGGTCTCCGCGCTGACGACCAGCACCGTGACTCCGGGGGCGACCGCCTCGACGTCGGCGCGGATGAAGTCGGCGTCGTCGACCAGGTCGGCCTTGGTGAGGACGACCAGCGGCTCGGCGCCGGACTCCCAGGCCAGGGCGAGGAAGCGTTCGATCCGGCCGAGGTCGGGGTCGGCCGCGAGCGAGGCGGCGATCAGCACGGTGTCCACGTTGGCCGCGAGCACCTGGCCGTCGGAGCGCTTGCCGGCCACCTTGCGGATGATCGCGGTGGAGCGCGGCAGCAGCGCGGTGACGGCGGCCATCGGCTGGGCGTGCAGGTCGACGGCGGCCCAGTCGCCCGTGCACGGGCAGTTGATCATGTCGGCGTCACCCACCGGCCGGGTGTCGAGCCGGACGGTGCGCAGTTCGCCTGTCTCCGGGTCGGCCAGGACGGCGTCGCACTGACCGCGGTCGATCCGGACGATGCGGGCCGGGAGCAGCCCGACCTCGGCGAGCGGCTCGAAGAGCTCGTCGAGCTCGGGCGTCCATCCGTAGCGGGACAGCGGGGAGTCCTCGCCGGAGGAGGAGAAACCAGAAGAGGAAGACGAAGGAGAGTACGACGGAACGGAGGCAGCGTTGAACAACGCAGTGGCCCTTCGGGAGGAGATGGTCCCGGCGGGCTACGGCTGGCGCGGAAGGCTCAGCCGGCGGCCGGGACGAGGAGGTGAACGCGAGTGCTGCCCTGGGCAGCTATCGGGGCGACAACGACCACCGGGTTCACCTCCTGCTCTCTACTCCTCGGACGGCCCAACGGCCTCCGAACCGGACGCGTCACACGCTAGTGGAACGGCCGTGGACGGCCAACCCGTTTTTGACCTGCGGAAACGCCCCCGCGGCCCCCGCGGCGGGCGAAGACCACAAGTCCGCCCAGTCCGACGAGCGCCCGCCCCCCACCCCGTGCTCCGCTAGCCGCCGTACCGGTGCTTGAGGTTCGGGTCGTCCAGCCACCAGGGCCGCATCCCGGTCTCGTCCTCCTCCGGCAGCCCGGCCGCCCTGGCCTGCTCGGCCGCCGCCTCGAAGCGGGCGTCCAGCTCGGCGTCCACGGCCTTGGTCTCCTCCCGCCCCTGCACCACCATCCGCCGCACCAGCGCGGCGAGGAACGGCAGCCCGACGAAGTCCCCCAGCACCCAGAAGGCGTTGCCGCCCCAGGTCTGGTCCTGCGCCAGGCTCGGCCCCCAGGGCCGTCCGAGCGCCGCGTAGTAGTGCTCGGCGACGAGGTGGCCGCCGTAGATCAGCACGATCCCCAGGCCCGCGTCGAAGATCACCTCGGCGAAGGTGATGAACAGCCCCACCAGGTGCGGGTACTCGTGCCCGACCGGGTCGAGCTGCAGCCGCGGCCAGAAGTAGGCGAGGCCGAGCAGCACCAGCGCCAGGTGCAGCACCAGGTTGCCCAGCCCGCTGGAGAGCGACCACTCGTACCAGGGTGTGAAGTACAGCAGCCACGGCGGCGCCATCAGCAGCGCGGTGGAGACCGCCGGGAACATCAGCACCCTGGACGGCCGGCTGCGCAGCACCCGCAGGATCCGCTCGCGGCGGGGCGCCGGCGAGGCCTCGACCAGCAGCGACACCGGCGCCCCGAGGGCCAGCAGCAGCGGGACGACCATGAGCAGTAGCACGACCTGTACGGCGCGGTCGGTGAAGAGGATCCGCTCGTACACGCCGAGGCCGGAGCAGGTGCACCAGGCCCACAGCAGCAGCCCGCCGAGGAAGGCGGCGGTGCGGGTGGGCTGCCAGCGCCCGCCGGACCGGTGGACGGTGCGCACCGCGGCCAGGTACCAGCCGCCGAGCAGTACGGTGAGCGCCGCCACCAGCGGTTCGAAGGTCCAGGCGGTGATCAGGTCGGACCACTGCCACGCGGGCGGTCCGCCGTACGCAAGCGCCGAGCCGTCCATCCGTCCACCCATCCCGTCCGCACCCGTCGGCACCCATCGGTACCCGTCCGCACCAGCCGTAGCCGCCGCACTCGTCCGCACCGGCCGTAGCCGCCGCAGCCGCCGGGCGGTGGCCGCGGCGCACCGCCATGATGGCCTTCCGCACGGCGCCCGACGCGCGCGGGGCCCGCCTCTATACCCCGACGTGGACAAAGCTTTACCGATCCCCGGCAAAGCTTTGCCCAGGCAAAGTTCCGCGTCGACCGGCCCCCGGGCGCAACCGGCACGGAGCAGTGGTTCGTCTGGCAGGATGCACCGTCGGCGATACCGGCCAGGCGGCTGACAGCAAGGGGACGACAAGAGGTGCGAAGCACTGCACGCGGCGAGGGCCGCCGGCTGGCCGGGCGCCACCGCAACATCGAACTGGGCCTGCTGGCCCTCGCGGTGGCCGTCTGCCTGGCGGGGCACATCGACGCCTCGCTCGCGCTGACCGGCTCGCTGCCGCCGGGCCTGCTGGTGCACGGCCTGTCCCTCGGGGCGCTGGCCGCGGCGGCGCACCTGGCGGTGCGGCGGTTCGCGCCGTACGCGGACCCGCTGATCCTGCCGCTCGGGGTGTTCCTGACCGGCTTCGGCCTGGTGCTGCTGGACCGGCTGGACTTCAGCTACAAGGCCGCGCACGCCGCCAAGGGCGACTACCAGAAGCTCCCGGCCGCGCCGTCCCAGCTGATGTGGGTGTTCATCTCGGTGGCGGCGGCGATCGCGCTGATCGTCTTCGTCAAGCACCACCGCTTCTTCCAGCGGTACGTCTACCTGCTGATGGCGGGCGCGCTCATCCTGCTGGCCGCGCCGGTGTTCTCGCCGAGCGACAGCTTCGGCGCCAAGCGCTGGATCCGGCTGTTCGGGCTGTCCTTCGAGCCGGACGAGTTCGTGAAGGTCGCGATCACGATCTTCTTCGCGGGCTACCTGATGGCCTCCCGGGACGCGCTCGCGCTGGCGGGCCGGAAGGTCTGGGGGATGACCCTGCCGCGCGGGCGGCACGCCGGGCCGGTGCTGGCGATCTGGGCGGTCAGCCTGCTGGTGCTGATCTTCGAGCGTGACCTGGGCACCTCGCTGATCTTCTTCGGCGTCTTCATCGTGATGCTGTACGTGGCGACCGAGCGCACCAGCTGGGTGGTGCTGGGCCTGCTGATGGCGGTCGGCGGCGCGGCGGTGGTCGGCACCCTGGAGCCGCACGTGCACGGGCGCGTCGAGGCCTGGCTGCACCCGCTGGACTACTACAAGCCGGTGCACGACCCGGCGATCTCCGAGCAGCCCGCCGAGGCGCTGTTCAGCCTCGGCACCGGGCACATGACCGGCACCGGCCTGGGCTCCGGCCGGCCCTGGCTGATCGGCTTCGCGGGGCGCAGCGACTTCATCTTCACCACCATCGGGGAGGAGCTGGGCCTGGCCGGGGTGACGGCGGTGCTGCTGGTGTACGTGCTGTTGATCCAGCGCGGGTTGCGCACCGCGATCGGCCTGACCGACCCGTTCGGCAAGCTGCTGGCCGCCGGTCTGTCGTCGGCGCTGGCGCTCCAGGTGTTCGTGGTGGTCGGCGGTGTGAGCGGGCTGGTCCCGTTGACCGGCAAGGCGCTGCCGTTCCTGGCCGCCGGCGGCTCCTCCCTGCTGGCGAACTGGCTGATGGTCGCACTGCTGATCAAGCTCAGCGACTCCTCGGGTCGCACCGCCCTGGAGCCGGCCCCGCCGAGCCCGGAACCGCTTCCGGCGCAGGCCGGCCCGGCAGGCCGCCGCTCAGCGGCGGGCGCCGCCCGGACGGGCCCCGCCGCCGCCGCACCGGGCCCGAACCCGACCTCCGGTTCCGGCCCCGACCAGACCGCCGGGCCGGCCACGAGCGGCCCCGCCCCGGACGGCCTCTCCGACCCCGGCGCCCCGACCGAACTGCGCCCCGCGTTCGGCCACACCCCCGTCGGCCCGCTGACCGTCGGCCCGCGGCCCGGCGGCCCGCAGTCCTCGTACGGCTACCCCCCGGCCACCGGCCAGCCCACCCACGGCTAGCGGACGACGCTTCCGGCGGCCCCGCCCGTCCCGCCGGCCCCGCCTCCGGGACCGCCCCCGCCTCCGGGACCGGCGCGCCGCACACCGGATCGCCACCCGGCCGCCACACCCGGCCACAGGCACACACAGGGCCTCCCCCATTCCAGGGGAGGCCCTGCACGCATGATCCTGCCTGTGGCAGGCGTCCCGCCCGCTACCGCTGCTCCCACGGCGGCTGCGGCGGCCTCGGCGGGTAGCCCGGCCCCGGCCGTTCCGGCGGCGGCCCGGTCGGCCGGTCGCTGTCCGGCGGCGGTGGGGCGGGCCGGTGGTGCGGGCCGCCGCGCGAGGTGAGCCGGCCGCGCACGTTGTCGGCGGCCAGCACGTCGGCCCAGCGCTCGGGGTACTCGGCGGGCGCGTCGACGTCGTCGACCTCCTCCTCGCCCCACTCCTCCTCCGCGCCCTCGGCGAGGCCCAGTTCGCGAGCGCGCCGGGCCCGCTCGACGGCCCGCCGGGCGGCGACCTCGCGGACCACGGCGGCGGCCGCCTCCTCGTGGGCGCGCTCGTTCTCGGCGCGGGCGTCGGCGGTCTCCAGGGTGGGCCAGCGGCGGTCTATGGCGGCGTTCATGGCGGCGCCGATGAGCACCGCGAGGGCCACCACGAAGATCCACAGCAGTACGGCCACCGGCGCGGCCAGCGAGCTGTACACCGAGGGGCCCTCGACGGAGCTGACCAGGTAGAGCCGCAGGCCGACGCTGCAGAAGACCAGCACCACCAGGGCGACCAGGGCGCCGGGGATGTCCTCGCGCCAGGGCGTGGCGACCGGCACGGCCAGGTGGTAGAGGGTGGTCAGGGAGACGATCAGCAGCAGGATCGCGACCGGCCAGTAGGCGGCTCCGACGAGCCCGGCGATGCCCGGCACGGCGTTCTCGACCAGTCCGGGCCCGGCCATCAGCAGTGGCAGCACCAGCGAGCCGATCACCAGGGCGCCGAGGTAGAGGCCCAGCGACATCAGCCGGGTCTTGACGATGCCCCGCTTGCCGTCCAGCCCGTACATCACGGTGATGGTGTCGATGAAGATGTAGAGCGCCCGGGAGCCGGACCACAGCGAGAACAGGAAGCCGATCGAGATCAGGTCCGGCCGGGTGTGGTCGAAGACCTGGCTGAGCAGCGGTTTGACGACCTCGTTGACGGACGAGTCCGAGAGCACCGTTCCGGAGGCCGAGATGATGTCGTGCTTCAGCCGGTCGATGGTGCCCGCACCGAGGAACTCGTCGAGGTAGCCGAGGGTGGCGGCCAGGCCGAGCAGCAGCGGCGGGATCGACAGCAGAGTGAAGAACGCCGCCTCCGCGGCGAGGCCGGTGACCCGGTACTCGACGCAGGTGTTGGTGGTGTCCTTCACCAAGTCCCACGCGGTGCGGCGCCAGGTGGCCTGTTTGGCCGCGCGCCGGGAGCCCTTGCCCCGGCGCCGGGAGGGCCGCTCGGGGTTCGGCCTGCTGGTATCGCCTGCTGCTTGCACAGGGCTAACGGTATCGGGCCGGGGTGGCTCCGGTTGATCTCCCCGGGGTCCGGGCGCAGGAGCGGACACCGGGCGGGGACCGGCGGGAACCGTACGGCGTCCCGAAGTGTGAAACCCAGGCGTCCGCCATTCGGACGTTAGTGGACCGCGAGTCCCGCGCCGTGCCAATCTCTTGCCATGTCTAGCGCCGGAACCACCTTGGTAGGTCGACTCCACGTCGATCTGCTTCGCGTGTCCAGCGCCATCTGTCCGGTGATCTGAGCCCACCCCGCCGCACCACCGCACCCGGCGCCGACCCCACCGCCATCCCCTCGCGGAAGCGGATGCGCAGGCGCCCGCCCGGCCCGGTCACTGCTCTCCCGGCCCTGAGAAACCCGCAGGTCACAGCAGGACTGCACCGTCAGCACGCCCCGCGACCCACCCGGCGCCAGCGCCACCTGCCCAGAAGGACTTCACCATGGCCACCTCCCCCGAGACCGCCGAGCCCACGGCCGACCGCACCGCCGCGCGCCGCACCGCCGCGGCTCGCAAGGTCACCCGCCACCGCGGTGAGGGCCAGTGGGGCATGGGGCACTTCACTCCGCTGAACGCCAACGAGCAGGTCAAGAAGGACGACGACGGTCTCAACGTGCGGACACGCATTGAGACGATCTACGCGCACCGCGGCTTCGACTCGATCGACCCCGCCGACCTGCGCGGCCGGATGCGCTGGTGGGGTCTCTACACCCAGCGCAAGGAGGGGATCGACGGCGGCAAGACCGCGATCCTGGATCCGCACGAGCTGGACGCCGAGTACTTCATGCTGCGCGTGCGCATCGACGGCGGCCGGCTGACCGTCCCCCAGCTGCGGGCGATCGCCGAGGTCTCCGAGCAGTACGCCCGCGGCACCGCCGACCTGACCGACCGCCAGAACATCCAGTACCACTGGATCCGGATCGAGGACGTCCCGGCGATCTGGCGGAAGCTGGAGGCCGTCGGCCTGTCCACCACGGAGGCCTGCGGCGACACCCCGCGCGTCATCCTCGGCTCCCCGGTGGCCGGCGTCGCCGAGGACGAGATCATCGACGGCACCCCGGCCATCGAGGAGATCAACCGGCGCTTCATCGGCAACAAGGAATTCTCCAACCTGCCGCGCAAGTTCAAGAGCGCGATCTCCGGCTCCCCATTGCTGGACGTCGCGCACGAGATCAACGACGTCGCCTTCGTCGGCGTGGTCCACCCCGAGCACGGGGCCGGCTTCGACCTGTGGGTCGGCGGCGGCCTGTCCACCAACCCGCGGCTGGGCGTGCGCCTGGGCGCCTGGGTCCCGCTGGAGCAGGTGCCCGACGTCTTCGGCGGTGTCATCGGCATCTTCCGCGACTACGGCTACCGGCGCCTGCGCAACCGCGCCCGGCTGAAGTTCCTGGTCGCCGACTGGGGCACCGAGAAGTTCCGTCAGGTGTTGGAAGACGAGTACCTGGGCCGCAAGCTCGCCGACGGCCCCGCGCCCGTCGAGCCCGCCGCCCGCTGGCGCGACCACGTCGGCGTCCACCGCCAGAAGGACGGCAGGTACTACATCGGCTTCGCCCCGCGCGTCGGCCGGGTCGACGGCAAGCTGCTCGGCCGGATCGCCGACCTGGCCGCCGCCCACGGCAGCGACCGAGTCCGCACCACCGCCGAGCAGAAGATGCTGCTCCTCGACATCGCCGAGGAGCACGTCGAGTCCGTGGTGGCCGGCCTGGAGGCGCTCGACCTGCGCGTCAGCCCGTCGCCGTTCCGCCGCGGCACCATGGCCTGCACCGGCATCGAGTACTGCAAGCTCGCCATCGTCGAGACCAAGGAGCGCGGCCGCTCCCTGATCGACGAACTGGAGCAGCGCCTGCCGGACTTCGCCGAGCCGCTGACCATCAACATCAACGGCTGCCCGAACGCCTGCGCCCGCATCCAGGTCGCCGACATCGGCCTCAAGGGCCAGCTGGTCACCGACGAGCAGGGCCACCAGGTCGAGGGCTACCAGGTGCACCTGGGCGGCGCGCTCGGACTGGAGGCCGGCTTCGGCCGCAAGGTCCGCGGCCTCAAGGTCACCAGCGCCGGCCTGCCCGACTACGTCGAGCGGCTGCTGACCCGCTACCAGGCCGACCGCACCGAGGGCGAGCGCTTCGCCCAGTGGGCGGCCCGCGCGACCGAGGAGCAGCTGTCGTGACCGGGCGAAGCCGACGAAGCGAGCGAAGCCATCGAGGCGAGTGGAGCCGACGAAGCCAGCGAAGCAAGGACAGCGCATGAGTGAGCGAGCCGCGCCCTTCTTCTGCCCCTACTGCGGGGACGAGGACCTGCGCCCCTCCGAGGCCGGACACGGCGCCTGGGAATGCCACGGCTGCCGCCGCGCCTTCCAGTTGAAGTTCCTCGGCCTGCTGTCACCGACCCACGGGGGGACCTCCCATGAGCAGCATGAGCAGTACGACGACTGACTACGAGGAGATCGCCCTCCGGGCCGGCCGCGAGCTGGAGGAGGCCACCGCGCAGGAGATCCTGCGCTGGGCCGCCGACACCTTCGGCAAGCGGTTCTGCGTCACCTCCTCGATGGAGGACGCGGTGGTCGCCCACCTCGCCTCCTCGGTGTTCCCCGGCGTGGACGTGGTGTTCCTGGACACCGGCTACCACTTCCCGGAGACCATCGGCACCCGGGACGCGGTGGCCGCGACCATGCCGGTCAACGTCATCACGCTCACGCCGCTGAAGAGCGTCGCCGAGCAGGACGCCGAGTACGGGCCGAACCTCCACGACCGCGATCCGGACCTGTGCTGCTCGCTGCGCAAGGTCGAGCCGCTGAACCGCGGCCTGGGCGGCTACGACGCCTGGGCCACCGGACTGCGCCGCGACGAGTCGCCGAGCCGGGCGAACACCCCGGTGGTGGCTTGGGACGCCAAGCGCCGCAAGGTCAAGATCGCCCCGATCGCCCGGTGGACGCAGGAGGACGTGGACGCCTACGTCGCCGCCCACGGCGTGCTGCTCAACCCGCTGCTGTGGGAGGGCTACACCTCGGTCGGCTGCTCGCCGCTGTCCTGCACCCGCAAGCCCGCCGAGGGCGAGGACGCCCGGGCCGGCCGCTGGTCCGGCTCCGGCAAGACCGAGTGCGGCATCCACCTCTGACCACCCCGACCACCACCCCATGACCGATCGTCACTTCTCGCGTGAGGAAGACACCGTGACAGCTCCCACCCTGGCAGCCGACGGAGCCGCAGAGGCGGCCCGTGCGGCCGCCCCCTGCGAGCGCGGCGCCACCGTGTGGCTGACCGGACTGCCGAGCGCGGGCAAGACCACGCTGGCCTTCGCGCTGGCCGAGCGGCTGCGCGCCGAGGGCCACAAGGTCGAGGTCCTGGACGGCGACGAGATCCGCGAGTTCCTCTCCAAGGGCCTCGGCTTCTCCCGCGAGGACCGGCACACCAACGTCACCCGGATCGGCTTCGTCGCCGAGAAGCTGGCCGCCAACGGCGTCAAGGTGCTCGCCCCGGTGATCGCCCCGTTCGCCGACTCCCGGGCCGCGGTGCGCGAGCGGCACGCGGCGGCCGGCACCGAGTTCCTGGAGATCCACGTCGCCACCCCGGTCGAGCTGTGCGCCGAACGGGACGTCAAGGGCCTGTACGCCAAGCAGGCGGCCGGTGAGATCTCCGGCCTGACCGGCGTGGACGACCCGTACGAGGCCCCGCGGGCACCGGAGCTGCGCCTGCAGACGCAGGGCCGCGCGGTCGCCGAGTCCGCCGCCGAACTGCACGCCTTCCTGACCGAGAGGGGCCTCGCATGACCACCGCGACCCAGAGCCTGGTGCAGGCCGATGACACCCCCTTCGCGCTGTCCCACCTGGACGCGCTGGAGGCCGAGTCGGTGCACATCTTCCGCGAGGTCGCGGGGGAGTTCGAACGCCCGGTGATCCTCTTCTCCGGCGGCAAGGACTCCATCGTCATGCTGCACCTGGCACTCAAGGCCTTCGCGCCCGCGCCGGTGCCCTTCTCCCTGCTGCACGTCGACACCGGCCACAACTTCCCCGAGGTCATCGCCTACCGCGACCGCGTCGTGGCCGAGCACAACCTGCGCCTGCACGTCGCCCACGTCCAGGACTTCATCGACCGCGGCGTGCTGCGCGAGCGCCCCGACGGCACCCGCAACCCGCTGCAGACCGTCCCGCTGCTGGACGCCATCGAGAAGAACCGCTTCGACGCCGTCTTCGGCGGCGGCCGCCGCGACGAGGAGAAGGCCCGCGCCAAGGAACGCGTCTTCTCCCTGCGCGACGAGTTCGGCGCCTGGGACCCACGCCGCCAGCGCCCCGAACTGTGGTCCCTCTACAACGGCCGCCACGCGGTCGGCGAACACGTGCGCGTCTTCCCGCTCTCCAACTGGACCGAGCTGGACGTCTGGCAGTACATCGAGCGCGAGGGCATCGACCTCCCACAGATCTACTACGCCCACCAGCGCGACGTCTTCGCCCGCGGCGGCATGTGGCTGACCGCCGGCGCCTGGGGCGGCCCCAAGGACGGCGAGCCCGTCCAGCGGCGCCTGGTCCGCTACCGCACCGTCGGCGACATGTCCTGCACCGGCGCCGTCGACTCCGACGCCACCACCATCGAAGCCGTGATCGCCGAGATCGCCGCCAGCCGCCTCACCGAGCGCGGCGCCACCCGCGCCGACGACAAACTGTCCGAGGCCGCGATGGAAGACCGCAAGCGCGAGGGATACTTCTAATGACCACCGTCCAGGAAACCACCGCCACCTCGCTGCTGCGCTTCGCCACCGCCGGCTCCGTCGACGACGGCAAGTCCACCCTCGTCGGCCGCCTCCTGCACGACTCCAAGTCCGTGCTCGCCGACCAGTTGGAAGCCGTCGAACGGGTCTCCCTGGGCCGCGGCCAGGAGACGCCCGACCTCGCACTGCTCACCGACGGCCTGCGCGCCGAACGCGAGCAGGGCATCACCATCGACGTCGCCTACCGCTACTTCGCCACCCCCCGACGCCGCTTCATCCTCGCCGACACCCCCGGGCACGTGCAGTACACCCGCAACATGGTCACCGGCGCATCCACCGCCGAACTGGCCGTCGTCCTGGTCGACGCCCGCAACGGCGTGGTCGAGCAGACCCGCCGCCACGCCGCCGTCGCCGCACTGCTGCGCGTGCCGCACGTCGTCCTGGCCGTCAACAAGATGGACCTCGTCGACTACGCCGAACCCGTCTTCGCCGCCATCGCCGCCGAGTTCACCGCCTACGCCGCCTCCCTCGGCGTCACCGACGTGCTGGCCGTCCCGATCTCCGCCCTCGCCGGGGACAACGTCGTCGAACCCTCCGCCCACATGGACTGGTACGGCGGCCCGACCCTGCTGGAACACCTGGAGACCGTCCCCGTGGGCAGCGACCCCAGCGCCGAACCGGCCCGCTTCCCCGTCCAGTACGTGATCCGCCCCCAGACCGAGGAACACCCCGACTACCGCGGCTACGCCGGCCAACTGGCCTCCGGAGTCCTGCGCGTCGGTGACCCGGTCACGGTCCTGCCCTCCGGCCACACCACCACCATCGCCGCCATCGACGCCCTCGGCCGGCACACCGACGTCGCCTGGGCCCCCCAGTCCGTCACCGTCCGACTCGCCCACGACCTCGACATCTCCCGCGGCGACCTCATCGCCACCGGGGCGGCCCCCGCCCCCACCAAGGACATCGAGGCCACCGTCAGCCACCTCAACGAGCGGCCGCTGCGCGCCGGGGACAAGGTGCTGCTCAAGCACACCACCCGCACGGTGCGCGCGCTGGTCAAGGAGATCTCCTACCGGATCGACATCGACACGCTCGAACACCGTTGCGGCGCCGAGGGATTGAACGTCAACGACATCGGCCACGTGAAGCTGCGCACCGCCGAGCCGCTGGCCCTCGACGACTACTCCGACAACCGCCGCACCGGCTCGTTCCTCCTGATCGACCCGGCCGACGGCACCACCCTCACCGCCGGCATGGCGGGCGAGGCCTTCGAGACCGTACGCGCCGACGACGCACCGGGCGCACCCGACGCACCCGACGAGGAGGACTGGGTCTGATGCCCAGCGAGGCGTTCTCGGGCATGGACAAGGAAGGCGGCCGCATCGGCAGCGGCGCCCTCGGCAGCGGCCAGGGCGGCTTGACCCGATGTGTGGGCCGACAGGGCTGAGAACGCCCTGTCACCGGGCTGTCTTCCCCCCACAGCCGCCCGGCTTGCCCCGGCACCCCGCTGCCGCGCGCACCACCTTCCGACCGTCCGCCCGGGACCGCCCGCCGCCGGTTCCGTCCACGAAACAGGACTCGCCCATGGCACCGAACCCGTCCTCCCATACCCGCACCCACCCCGATGCCGGCCGGATCAGACGCTCCGCCGCGGCCGCCGCGGCCGGTCTGACCGCCGTGGCGCTGCTGTCGGCGTGCGGCTACGGCTCCAAGGCCGGCGACACGTCCTCCGATACCAAGGCCAACGCCGCCGCCACCGCCGGGGATCCGGGCGCGAAGCTCTCCGCCGACACCGTGAGGATCGGCTACTTCGCCAACCTCACCCACGGCACCCCGCTGGTCGGCCTCCAGGAGGGCGTCTTCCAGAAGGAGTTGGGCGCCACCCAGGTCAAGGCCCAGGTCTTCAACGCCGGTCCGGCCGAGATCGAGGCGCTCAACGCCGGGTCCATCGACATCGGGTGGATCGGCCCCTCCCCCGCGATCAACGGCTACACCAGGTCCGACGGCAAGTCGCTGAAGATCATCGGCGGTTCGGCCTCCGGCGGGGTCAAGCTGGTGGTCAACCCGGCCAAGGTCAACTCCCTGGACGACCTCAGGGGCAAGAAGATCGCCACCCCTCAGCTCGGCAACACCCAGGACGTGGCGCTGCTCAACTACCTGGCGGGTAAGGGCTACAAGGTCGACGCGGCGTCCGGCGCGGGCGACGTCTCGGTGGTGCGCACCGACAACAAGGTCACCCCCGACGCCTACAAGTCCGGCTCCGTCGACGGCGCGTGGGTGCCCGAGCCGACGGCCTCCAAGCTGGTCACCCTCGGTGCGAAGGTCCTGCTCGACGAGAAGGACGTGTGGCCGGACAAGCAGTTCGTGATCACCAACATCATCGTCTCGCAAAAGTTCCTCAAGGAGCACCCGGACGTGGTGGAGGCCGTGCTGCGCGGCTCGGTGAAGACCAACGCCTTCATCAAGGCCGACCCCGACAAGGCCAAGGCCGACGCCAACGAGGCGATCAGGAAGGAGTCCGGCAACGCCCTGGAGCCGGCCGTCCTCGACCCCGCCTGGGCCGACATCGACTTCCTGGACGACCCGCTGGCGAACACCCTGCAGGCCGAGGCCGACCACGCGGTGACCGCCGGTCTCCTCAAGAAGCCGAACCTGAACGGCATCTACGACCTCACCCTGCTGAACAAGGTTCTCGCGGCCCAGGGCCGGCCCCCGGTGGCGGACGCCGGACTCGGCACCAAGTAGCGCCGCCGCCCCTCCAGTTCCGCGGTCCGGCCCCCGCCCGTCCGGTCGATCCCCGATCGATGCCCACCGGGACGGGCGGGGCCGGGCCCCGGCCCCGCCCCGCAGCCCCCTCCCTCCTCGCCCGCCGACCGGCGGGAGGGACCATGACCACTCACGCAGGAGGTGCCCGGATGACCCCGGCACTGACGACCACCGAGGCCGACACCCCCGCCGTCGACGCCCCCGACGGCCCGCCCGCCGTCCGCATCTCGCACGTGCACAAGTCCTTCGGCCGTCCGGGCGCGCAAACCCACGTCCTGGACGACATCACCCTCGACGTCGCGCCCGGCGAGTTCGTCACCCTGCTGGGCGCCTCCGGCTGCGGCAAGTCCACCCTGCTCAATCTGGTCGCCGGCCTGGACGAGCCCAGCCGCGGCAGCATCGAAGTGCCCGGCGGCCGGCCCGCGCTGATGTTCCAGGAGCACGCGCTGTTCCCCTGGCTCACCGCCGGCAAGAACATCGAGCTGGCCCTCAAGCTGGCCGGCCGCCCCCGCGCCGAGCGCCGCGCCGAGGCCGAGCGCCTCCTCGAACTCGTCCGCCTGAACGGCTCGTACGGCAAGCGGGTGCACGAGCTGTCCGGCGGCATGCGCCAGCGCGTGGCGATGGCCCGCGCGCTCGCCCAGGGCAGCAGGGTGCTTCTGATGGACGAGCCGTTCGCCGCGCTCGACGCCATCACCCGGGACGTGCTGCACGACGAGATCACCCGGATCTGGGCCGAACGGCGGCTGACCGTCCTGTTCGTCACCCACAACGTGCGCGAGGCGGTGCGCCTCGCCCAGCGCGTCGTGCTGCTCTCCTCCCGCCCCGGCCGGGTCGCCCGCGAGTGGCGGATCGACCTGCCGCAGCCGCGCCGCATCGAGTCCACCGGCGTCGCCGACCTGTCCATCGAGATCACCGAAGAACTGCGTGGGGAGATCCGTCGCCATGTCCAGCACTGACACCACGCTCACCCGCCCCGGCGGCGGCACCCCCGGCAGCGACACCGCCGACGTCGGCGCCGGCCTGGACGCCCTCGACGCGGTCTCCGCGCAGCGCAGTTCGCTCGGCGAGGTGCTGCGCGGCAAGGCGCTGCCGCCGCTGATCGGCGTGCTGGTGGTGCTGGCGCTGTGGCAGGGCGCCTACAGCCTGCACCTCACCTCCTCGTACAAGCTGCCCAGCCCGGCGGACGTGTGGCACTCCGCGCAGGACCTCTGGTACCAGGGCGCGCTGTTCTCGATCATCTGGACCAGTGTTTGGCGCGGTCTGTCCGGCTTCCTGCTCGCCGTCGTCATCGGCACCCCGATCGGCCTCGTGGTCGCCCGCGTGCGGCCGGTGCGCACCGCGATCGGCCCGGTGCTGCAGGGTCTGCAGTCGCTGCCCTCGGTCGCCTGGGTGCCGGCCGCGGTGATCTGGCTCGGCATCAACGACTCGATGATGTACGCGGTGATCCTGCTCGGCGCCGTCCCGTCGATCGCCAACGGCCTGGTCGCCGGCATCGACCAGGTGCCGCCGCTGTTCCTGCGGGCCGGGCGCACCATCGGCGCCAGCGGCCTGTCCGGCGCCCGGCACGTGCTGATCCCGGCGGCGCTGCCCGGCTACCTGGCCGGGCTCAAGCAGGGCTGGGCGTTCTCCTGGCGCTCGCTGATGGCCGCCGAGCTGGTCGCCTCCTCCCCCGACCTCGGCCGGGGCCTGGGCCGGTTCCTGGAGGACCAGCGCGAGTTCTCCGACATGTCCGGGGTGCTGCTCGGCATCCTCCTCATCCTGTTCGTCGGCATCGCCATCGAGCTGCTGGTGTTCACCCCGGTCGAGCGCCGGGTGCTGCGCAACCGCGGCCTGCTGGCCGCCGCCAAGTGAGGCCCCGCCGATGCCCGCCCCGCTGATGCCCGCCCCTGCGATGCCCGCCCTGCTCCTCATCGCCCACGGCAGCCGCGACCCGCGGCACGCCGCGACCGTCGCCGCCCTGGTGCGGCAGGTGCGCGCGCGGCGGCCCGGGCTGGAGGTCGCCACCGCCTACCTGGACCACTGCGCGCCGCGGATCCCCCAGGTGGTCGGGCGGCTGGCCGAGGCGGTGGCCGTCCCGCTGCTGCTCAACCGGGCCTTCCACGCCAAGCACGACATCCCCGCCGCGCTGCGGGCCGCCGGCGCCCGGCTGCCGGTCGCGGGGGTGCTCGGCCCGTCGCCGCTGCTGCTCGCCGCGCTGGAGCGCCGCCTCGCCGAGGCCGGGCTCGACGTCGCCTCCGCCGCCGTACGGGCTCGGACGGGTGTGGTGCTGGCCGCCGCGGGCTCCTCCGATCCGGCGGCCGACGCCGCCACCCGCGCCGTCGCCGCCGAGTGGCGGCGCACCCGCGGCTGGGCCGCCGTCGAGGTCGCCTACGCCTCGGCGGGCGGCCCGCGCGTGCCCGAGGCCCTCGGGGCCCTGCGCGCGGCGGGCGCCGCCCGCACCGCGGTCGCCCCGTACCTGCTGGCCCCGGGCCTGCTGCCGGACCGCATCGCGGCGGCGGCGCAGGGGGCGGACACCGTGGCGGACACCCTGGGCCCGGCCCCGGAACTGGCGGCCCTGCTGCTGGAGCGCTACGACGAGGCCCGGCGGGCGGCGCGGTCGGCCCCGGCGCTCACCGCCTGAGCGGACATACCCGTTAGGTGTGGCCCGAGATCCCGTGCTCGATGAGGTCGGCCGCGAACCGGGCCACGGTGCGATAGTCCGCATCGTCGTGGAGGACCGTGAGTCCGTGGTGTGCGGCCGTGGCCGCGATCATGAGGTCGACTGCAGAGGCACTGCCGTGTTGTCCGGCGAGTGCCATCCGGCGCTGAACGGTGTCGATCCATCGCCCTGCACCCTTCGGTACCGACACGTCCGGGTACAACTCTGCGAACATCTCGGAGATCTCGTCGTACTCGCGGCCGTCGCGTGCGGTGTAGAGGAACTCGGCCCGCTGCGGGTAGCACGACGCGATCGCCCCCGCGTCGATCGCGTCGTACCAGGCCGCCTGGAGTTTCGGCTCACGGAGTAGCCGGAACAACCCGGACGTGTCGAGGAGGTAGATCATCGGGCTTCCTTCTCGGCCCGGTGCAGTCGCTCAGCGCGCTCGACGGCCTCCCAGTGAAGAGCCCGTTCGAAGTGCCTGCTGATATGGGCCGCACGTTCCTGCCGTTCGGCGTAGTAGCGCAGCGCGAGATTGACGGCTTCCTTCTTCGTCCGCACTCCGGCGAGTGCCATCGCCCGCTTCAACGCGTCTTCATCGATGTCGATCTGCGTTACGGACATTCGGCGCCTCCGTCGATCGATGTTGGTGATGTACATAGAGTTGTACGCCACCAACATTGCGCCCGACCCGGTTCGGCGCGGGGCAGGATCGGGTCCGGAGCCGCCCCGGGCCGCCGTCCGACAGACGGGTCGGGTCGGGCCGGGCCGGCTCAGACCCGGCGCAGGGTGAAGGTGTCCGCCGGGTGGCCCGACAAGGCGTCGGCGAGGCCGCCGGAGAGCAGGTAGAGGCTGCCGGCCGGCCCGGCGACGGGGGCGGTGGGGGCGGGGTCGGCGGAGGGGTGGACGGCCGTGAGGCGGGCGGTGCGCCAGTGGTCGTCGGAGCGCAGTTCGACCTCGGCGTCGCGGCCGGCGCCCAGGAGGTTGTTGGTGACGCCGGCGATGGAGCCGTCGGGGCGGCCGAGCAGCCCGTCCAGGTGGAGCAGGGCCGCGCCGCCGGCCACCTCGACGCGCCGCAGGGCGGCCGGGTTGCCCAGCGGGACGTTCCACAGCGTGCCGTCGTTCCACTTGCCGATGATCAGACGGCCCTCGCGGTGGACGATGCCGTTGAGGCCGTACGTTCCGGGGGCGGGGGCCAGCCGGGGGTCGCGCAGCAGGACGGAGGCGCTGCCGTCCGGCGCCACCCGGTAGACGACGGGGGCGAAGGAGTCGGTGACGTAGGCGGTGCCGTCGGGGCCGACCGCGATGTCGTTGGCGAGGTGGCTGCCGCCGTCGGCGGCGACGGCGGCGAGGTCGGTGTAGAAGAGGCGGCGGCCGGTGTCCAGGTCGTAGGCCCCGATCCCGGCGATCTTCCCCTGCGTCGCGGCGCTGCTGCGCTCGCCGATGCCGTTGTCGAGGTCGGTGACCAGGACCCGGCGGTGCACGGGGTCGATCCGCAGTCCGGCGATCTCGGTCAGCGCCGGGTCCTGCACCAGGGTGCGCACGCTGCCGTCGAGGCCGACGGCGGAGACGGTGCCGTGGCGCATCGAGCCGAGCAGGAAGCGGTGGTGGGAGGCGTCCCAGACGCCCGACTCGGGCACCAGGGTGGGCGCGTGGCCGGTGATCACGGCCGGGGCGGGGCGGTGGGCGGCCGCGGCGGCCGGGAGCGTTCCGGCGGTGCCGAGCAGGGCGGTGGCGGCGAGGGCGACCAGGGCGCGGCGGGCGGTGGGGTTCTGACGGTTCATCGTGGGTTCCTTGCGCGGTTGGCTGCGTTGTCGTGATCAAGGTTGGCCCAGGCGCCGCGGGGGCGGCAGTGCGTGGCGATACTGGTAGTTCGACCACCAGGAAGGGGCGGGGGACATGAACGAGGCGGAGGAGCGTCGCGCGGAGCTGTCGGGCTTCCTGCGGACCCGGCGGGCCCGGCTGACGCCGCAGGAGGTGGGGCTGGCGCCGGGGGTCCGGCGGCGCACGCCGGGGCTGCGGCGGGAGGAGTTGGCGCTGCTCGCCGGGGTGGGGGTGACCTGGTACACGTGGCTGGAACAGGGGCGGGACATCCATCCGTCGCCGGAGGTGCTGGAGAGCCTGGCGCGGACGCTGCGGCTGGACCGGGCGGAGACGGCGTACCTGTTCCGGTTGGCGAGCGCCCGTCCGCTGGACGGGGAGGTGTCCGGGGCGGCCGAGGTCCCGGCGGCGCTGCTGCGGCTGATGCACGCGCAGTGGCCGTCGCCGGCCTGGGTGATGGACGCCAACTGGGACGTGCGGGCGTGGAATCCGGGCGCGGACGCGCTGTTCGGGCTGTCCGGGCGGCCGCCGCAGGAGTGCAACCTGGCCTGGGTGGTGTTCGGCAACGCGGTGCACCGGGGCCGGGTCGAGCACTGGGAGCAGCACGCCCGCCGCTTCCTGGCGCAGTTGCGCTCCGCCTACGCCGAGCGCGGCGGGGAGGCGACGGCGGTGGGCCGCAGGCTGGGCCGGATGATCCAGCAGGTGCGCGACGAGCATCCGGAGGCGGACCGCTGGCTGGACGAGCACCAGGTCGCGGAGCGCACGGGTACGGAGAAGGTGCTCCGGCACGAGGAGTTGGGCGAGCTGCGGATCGACCAGCACGTGCTGCTGGCCGAGGAGGGGCTGCAGCTGACCGTGATGGCGCCGCAGGACGCGCGGACGGCGGAGCGGCTGCGCCGGCTGGCTCCGGCGGCCGCGGCCGTGTAGGGCGGCGGGTTCGCAGCGGGACGGGAGCGGGCCGTCGGCGGGCCGGGAACGCGGAACGGGCCCCGCGGCCCCTCCCCGTGGCGGGGAGAAGCGCGGAGCCCGTTCGGCGGGACCGGGCCGGCCGTCAGTCGAACTTGCGGCGCTGGCGGCCGGTGCCGTAGTTGCCGCCGGTCTTGGAGCCGCTGCCGGGCTTGGCCCGGCCCGAGGAGCGTCCGATGAAGCCGGCGGCCTGGGGCCGCTCGCCCTGGGCGGCCGCGCCCAGGCGCTGCTTGGGGCGGGGGCGGCGGGGGTTGCCGTTCATGTCGACGTCGGTGGGCAGTCCGGAGCGCTTGGCGGGGCGGCGGCGCCCGGCGGCGGGCTTGCCGTCGGCCGGCTTCTCCACCGTCTGGGCGGCCGCGGCGGCCGGGACGACGGCGACCGGGACGCCGCTGGGGGTGCGGGCGCCGGTGATCCGGGCCAGGTCGGCGTCGCCGGGGCGGACCTTGGTGACGGTCGGGCGGATCCCGGCGACCGTCATCAGCCGGTTGACCTCGCGGCGCTGCTCGGGCAGCACGAGGGTGACGACCGTACCGGACTCACCGGCCCGGGCGGTGCGGCCGCCGCGGTGCAGGTAGTCCTTGTGGTCGATCGGCGGGTCGACGTTGACGACCAGGTCGAGGCCGTCGATGTGGATGCCGCGGGCGGCGACGTTGGTGGCGATCAGCGCGGTGACCTCGCCCTCGCGGAACTGGTCGAGCACGCGGTTGCGCTGCGGCTGGGACTTGCCGCCGTGCAGGGCGGCGGCCTGGACGCCGGTCGCGCGCAGCTGCTTGGCGAGCCGGTCGGCGCCGTGCTTGGTGTGCACGAACATCATCACGCGCCCGTCGCGGGAGGCGATGTGGGCGGTGGCGGAGGCCTTGTCGGCGGGCTCCAGCTGGAGGACGTGGTGGTCCATGGTGGTGACCGCGCCGGCCGACGGGTCGACCGAGTGGGTGACCGGGTCGTTCAGGAAGCGCTTGACCAGCCGGTCGACGTTGCGGTCCAGGGTGGCGGAGAACAGCATCCGCTGGCCGTTCTCGGCGACCTGCTCCAGCAGCTTGCTGACCTGCGGCAGGAAGCCCATGTCGGCCATCTGGTCGGCCTCGTCCAGGACGGTGATGGCGACGTCGGAGAGGTTGACGTCACCGCGCCCGATCAGGTCGTCCAGCCGGCCCGGGGTGGCGACCAGGACCTCGGTGCCGCGGCGCACCGCGTTGGCCTGGCGGCTGATGCCCATGCCGCCGACCACGGTGGTGATCCGCAGGTTGACGGCGGTGGCGTAGGGGGTGAGTGCCTCGGTGACCTGCTGGGCGAGCTCGCGGGTGGGCACCAGGACGAGCGCCAGCGGGTGCCGGGAGTCGGCGCGGCGGCCGGCGGTGCGGGCGAGCAGCGGCAGGCCGAAGGCGAGGGTCTTGCCGGAGCCGGTGCGGCCGCGGCCGAGCACGTCGCGGCCGGCGATCGAGTCGGGCAGCGTGGCGCCCTGGATCGGGAACGGCTCGGTGACGCCTTCGCGGGTGAGTGCGCTGAGGATCGCCTTGGGCAGGTCGAGTTCGGCGAAGGTGGCCGCCGGGGGCCGGGCCGGGGTGCCCTCGACGACGGTGAAGTCGGCGGGCTCGGCGGCGGCGGTGCGGGCGGTCTTGGGGGCGCCGGTGCGGTTGCGCGGCTTGCGGGGGCGGTCGGCGCCCTCACCGCTGCGGCGCGGTCGGTCGGTGCGGCGGGCCTGGTCGGCCGGGCGGTGCTGGTCGCCGTTGCGGGCGGTGCGGTCACGGGGCGTGCGGGCAGGGGTGGTCACGAAATCTCCGTCGGTCGGGCGGCAGCCCGCGGTACGGGCTGGTCGGCCGTCGGATTGGAGTGCGCCGCCCCGGCCGTTCGGCGGCATGAACGAGGGCCCGCACCGCTCGCGGTGCGGGCCCCCGCTTCACGAGATCACAGGATCGCGCGTCAGCGTGGTGGCTGACGTCAGCCGATGACCTGGATGTTCTCGCCCTGCGGGCCCTTCTGGCCCTGGGTGACGTCGAACTCCACGCGCTGGCCCTCGACGAGCTCGCGGAAGCCCTGGGCCTGGATGTTCGAGTAGTGGGCGAACACGTCCGGGCCGCCGCCGTCCTGCTCGATGAAGCCGAAGCCCTTTTCGCTGTTGAACCACTTCACGGTGCCGGTAGCCATAACCGTCTCCTCCTCTTTGGGGCATCGGGGATTCACACCTCGTGAATCCCCAAGTAGCCGCGATCCCCATCCGGAGAGTGAAACACCGGACAAAACAAATGCGCCTGTTGGTTGGGACCAGCAGGCGCACACAAGCGTTCATGGGAACCAAAACTGCAACTGACTCGACTGTAGCACGGTGACACCCCGATTGACCGGGGACTTTCTGCGGAGCAGATCACGTTTGCCGGCTCCGGAAAGCGGGGAGCGGCGCCCCGCCGGAGCGGGGCGCCGCCTGTGCCGCGTGACGGCCGGGTCAGCGCCGGCCGGCCGGCTCCGGCACACCGTGGGCGCCGGCCACCGGGGCCGGGCCCTCGCCGTGGCCGGGGCTCTTGGTGTCGCCGTGGCCGGGCCACCAGGCGCGGTGCCCGAGCAGGGCGGTGATGGACGGGGTGAAGAACATCGCCATCACGAACGCCGCCAGCACGATGCCGAAGGCGAGCGAGAAGCCGAGCTCCATGAAGAGCACGTTGCCCGCGAGCATGAAGGTCGCGAACGACGCCGCCAGGATGAACCCGGCCGCCGCGACGGTCGGGCCGCCGTGCTTGACGGCCTCGCGGGCCGCCTCGCGCGGGTTGCGGCCCTCGCGGGCCTCCTCGCGGAGGCGGGCGATGATCAGGATGTTGTAGTCCGTGCCGATCGCCACCACGAACAGGTAGATGAAGATCGGCAGCATGAACATCAGGCCCTGCTCGCCCTTGACGTTCTGGAACAGCAGGGTGGTGGCACCGAGGGTGGCGCCGAAGCCGAGGCCGACCGAGGCCATCAGGTACCAGGGCGCGACCACGCTGCGCAGCTGCAGACCGAGGATGAGCATGATGAGCAGGGCCGCGATCGGGAAGACCAGCGTGTAGTCGTGCACCATCGCGGTGTTGATGTCCTTGTACACCGAGGTGATGCCGCCGACCAGGGACTTGGTGTTCGCCGGGGCCGCCGAGTGGGCGGCGTCGCGCACCTTCTCGATGGTGTCGATGGCCTTGTTGGAGGCCGGCGCGTCCTTGAGCAGCACGGTGAAGTCACCGGTGGCGCCGTCGGCGCTGATCGTCTTGGCCTGGGCGGACGGCGGGACGACCGAGGCCACCCCGGGGACGCCCTGGAGCCGGTCGCCGAAGCCCTTGATCGCGGCGTCGTCGAGCTTGGCGCCGTCGGTGCTGGTCAGGTAGACGTGGCTCGGGTCTGCGGCGCCGGCCGAGAAGGCCGTCATCAGCTTGTCCTGGACGACCATCGACTCCTTGCCCTTGGGCATCGAGCTGCCCGCCAGGTCGTAGGTGCCGTTGTAGTTGACGCCGGCCAGGGCCAGCACCAGCAGGATGCCGCCGGAGACCAGGGCCACCAGGCCCGGCTTCTTGCCGGTCATCCGGCCGAGCGCGGCGAAGCGCGCGTTCTTCGGCTCCTGCATCCACTTCTTGCCGGGCCAGAAGACCGCCTTGGACGGGATGACCGCGAGCACGGCGGGGGCGAGGGTCAGCGAGACCAGGGCGGTCGCGATGACGGCGATGGCCAGCGCCGGGCCGAGCGCGGTGAACATGCCGAGGCTGGAGAGCACCAGCACCGCGAAGGCGACGGCGACGGCACCGGCGGCGGAGGCGATCGCCTCACCGACCCGGCCGACGGCGTTGGCCACGGCGGTCTTGCGGTCCTCGCCCAGGCGCAGCCGCTCGCGGTAGCGGAAGGCGAGGAAGAGGAAGTAGTCGGTGCCCACGCCGAGGACCACGATGATCAGGATCGCCGAGGTCATCGGGGAGGACTTGAGGTCGAACATCTTGATCGCGTCGGCGATCAGGCCGTTGGCCACCGGCATCGCGACGGCCAGGGCGAGGACGACCGGCAGGATGCCGGCCAGGATGCTGCGGAAGATGATGCCGACGATCAGGATGACCAGCAGCAGGCTGCCGAACATGACGATGGCGTCGGTGGCGCCGGAGGCGTCCTGCTGGTCGAGGCTGCTGGCGGCCTGGCCGCCGACCTGGAACTTCAGCCCGGTGCCGTCGGCGAGCGTAGTGCCCTCACTGCGCAGCTTCTTGGCCGCGTCGGTGTACTCCGGGCTCTGCATCTTGGTCTTGTCGATGGCGACCATGGACAGCGCGTACTTGCCGTCCTTGGACTTCGAGGTCTTGGGGTCGACCGGCAGGATCTTCTCGACGGCGGGGATGTGCGCGTCGGTGAGGCCCTTGACGACCTTGTCCATCGAGGCCTGGTCGCCGTCGGTGAGCGCTTGGCCGTCGGTGCGCTCGAACAGCAGCAGCGCGGCCGGGGTGAAGCTCGACGGGAACGCCTGCTCCTGGAGCTGCGCCGCCTGGATGGACTCGTAGTGCTTGGGAAGGAACGCGGACTCGTCCGTCTGGGAGGTGACCGTGGGCGCCGACGCGACGATGGCGATCATCGCGACGACCCACGCGGCGATCACCCACCAGGCGCGGCGGACGACGAAGTGTCCTAGTCGGTGGAACATGCTCGAATGCCTCCTGGGCATGGTTCACCGCAGCCCTGGGGACGGGACGCTGGGCGACGGCAGGACCGGCACGGGAAGCGCGGAGGCGCTCCTTGCCGGTCGGCAGGTAAGTGGGACTGGGTGTCATCCTACGAGCACCTACTTGCCGCCCGGCAAGGAGCCCCCGTATTCCAACCCCCGTGCGGGCCGACCCGAACCGGCCCCGGCCCAGTCTCTCCCGGCCGAACGCCCGTTGACCTCGTGCTCCGGGTGGAGCCTTCTCCCCCTCAGGGTGGAGCCGCTCCCCTACCTCTGAGGAGGAGTACGTCAGGGTCTCGGGGTAGGGGAAACCCCACCCCCACCCCGACACGAGCGCCCTGGAGCGGGCCCCGGTGGGTCATGATGACCACCGTCCGGGGCCCACCGGATGACCGCCGGCGGAACGGAGCCCAGCCATGATCCCCTTCGACGAGGGCCGCGCCCGGCTGCTGCTCGCCCACGCCTGCGAGTGCGCCGGACTGCCCGGCCCGGGCGACGCCCGGCTGCTCGCCCTCGGCGAGAACGCCGTCTTCGACCTGGGCGAGCCCGCCGTGGTCGCCAAGGTCGGCCGCGCCCCCGAGCTGTACGACCGGGCGCAGCGCGAGCTGACCGTCGCGCACTGGCTGGCCGGGCAGGGCGTCCCGGTGGTCCGCCCCTACCGGGGGACGGCACCCGAGCCGCAGCTCGCCCACGGGCACCCGGTCACCTTCTGGCACCGGCTCGCCCCCGCCGTGCGCCCGGCCCGCCCGGCCGACCTCGCCCCGCTGCTGCGCGCCCTGCACCGGCTGCCGCTGCCGCCCTTCCCGCTCGGCCGGCGGGACCTGCTGGCGCCGGTGGAACGCTGGCTGGCCTCCGCCGAGGGCCATGTCGACCCCGAGGACGTCGACTTCCTGCGCCACCGCCGGGACGCCTTCGCGGCCGCCCTGCCCGACCTCGCCCCGCGGCTGCGCCCCGGGGCGATCCACGGCGACGCCCTGCCGCGCAACGTCCACGTCGGACCGGACGGGCCGGTGCTGCTCGACCTGGAGAACGTCTCCCACGACCTGCGCGAGCACGACCTGGTGGTCCTCGCGCTCAGCCACGACCGGTACGGCGTGCCGGGCGAGGAGTACCGGGCGTTCACCGCGGCTTACGGCTGGGACGTGCGCGACTGGCCGGGCTTCGCGGTGCTGCGCGGGGCCCGGGAGACCGCCAGCGCCTCCTGGGTCGCCCAGCAGGCGGCGAGCAACCCGGCCGCGCTGGCGGAGTTCCGGCGCCGGGTCGACTCGCTGCGCGAGGGTGCCACTGAGGTGCGGTGGTACCCGTTCTGACGGCCGGCGGTACCCGCTTCCGAGGGTGAGTGCCAAGCCCGGCGGGTGTGAGAAGGCTCCTAGAGGGGACCGGTCCGGCGCGCAACCGCGACACGTACGATCGGCGTCCTGTCCGACAGTCATCCTGACCGAGGGATCGGCACCCTTTCTCGTACCTCAGGAGCCGCCGCCATGCCCATGCCCGCCCCCCGTCGAACGACCCACCCGACCCGCACGGCCCGTGACCGCCGCCGGTTGATCGCGGGCTGTGTCGCGGTGGCCGCCGTCCTGGGCCTGTCCGCGTGCGGCACCGCCAGCGGGGCCCTGCAGTCGCCGAGCGCCTCCGCCCCGTCCGCGAGCGGTGCGCCCCAGCAGCCGAGCGGCGCGGGGACGACCGGGTCCACCGGGGCGGCCGTCATCACGCCCACCCCCGGCACCGACGCCGTGGACGGCTCCGCCCCGGCGGCGCCGCCCGTCGCGCCGAAGCCGAAGAGCCCGCAGACGCCGATGGCCACGACGCCCTCGGCCACCCCGACGGCGCCGACCACCCAGGGCGCACCGGCCGCACCGGCCGCACCGGCGACGACGCCGCAGCAGCCCTCCTCCGACGCGGCCCCCGCCACGCACGCCCCGGTGGGGAAGGTGATCGGCTCCACCGCCTCCGGCGGCCGCACCGTCGCGCTCACCTTCGACGACGGCCCCGGCCCGGCCACCGGGCAGGTCCTCGACCTGCTGGCCCAGTACCACGTCAAGGCCACCTTCTGCGAGATCGGCCAGAACGCCGCCGCCAACCCGGCCCTGGTCAAGCGGATCGTCGCCGAGGGCCACCGGCTCTGCGACCACAGCGTCCACCACCCGCAGCCCTTCGCGAAGCTCTCCCACGACAAGGCCGTGTACGAGATCACCGCCGCCCGGGACATGATCGTCAAGGCCGGCGGGCCGGGCACCCAGGTCGGCTGGTTCCGCGCCCCCGGCGGCGGCTTCAACGCCGACAACGAGCACATCACCGCGAGCCTCGGCATGTCCTCGCTCGGCTGGTCCGTCGACCCGCGCGACTGGTCCCGGCCGGGCGTGCCCGCGATCGTCTCCACCGTGCAGAGCCAGCTCAAGCCCGGCGGCGTGATCCTGATGCACGACGGCGGCGGCGACCGCAGCCAGACCGTGGCCGCGCTCAAGCAGCTGCTGCCGTGGCTGGTCGCTCAGGGGTACACCTTCGACTTCCCGGCCTCCTGAGGACACCGGAGCCCGCTCCGACGTCCGCCCGCGCCCGGTCGGCCCCGCGCACCGGTGGGACCGGACCCGCCGGATAGGTCAGCCGAACTGATAGGTCAGCCGAACTGCCGCCGGTAGACCTGGCGGGAGCCGCCCTCCGGCCCCGGCTCGGCGGCCTCGGCCGGGGTGAAGCCCAGCCGCTCGTAGAACACCCGGGCACCGCTGAGCACCGCGCCGGGGTGGTCCGGGCCGAAGGTCACCACCTCGACGACGGCCGGGGGGCGGACGTGACGGCGCAGCGCGTCCTCGACGAGGGCACGGCCGCAGCCGGTGCCGCGGGCGCGTTCGGCGACCACCAGCCAGTGCAGGCGGTGCACCGGGGGCGCCGCCTTCGCGCTGCCGAACAGCAGCCCGCCGAGCAGGCCTTCGCCGTCCTCGGCGACGGTGGCCAGACCCCGGTCGATGCTGCTGCGCACGGCCCGGTGGAAGCCGGGCTCGGCCACCATCGGGCCGAACCAGTGCTCCACCTCGGCGGCCAGCGCCAGGAAGCCGGGCAGGTCGTCGGGGCGGGCCGGGCGTACCGGGCAGACCGGGCGTACCGGGCGGACCGTCATCCGGCCACCTCCGCAGGGCCGGTGGGCAGGTCCGCCGGCGGGTCCGCGGGCAGGCCGGTGGGCAGGTCCGCCGGCGGGTCCGCGGGCAGGCCGGTGGGCAGGTCCGCCGGCCGGGACGGCCAGCGCGGGTCGACCACGGCCAGCGGGTCCTTGCCGCGGCGCAGCCAGGATTGCAGGCCCTCGGCCCACTCCCGGTACCAGCCGACCTGCCGTCGGTGCAGCTCGGCCGGCGCGACCTCCCCCACCTCGGCCGGGTAGCGCCCGGCCAGCGCGACCGCGACCCGGACGGCGGCCAGCGCGTCGCTGCCCGCCTCGTGCGCGTCCGTCAGCTCCACCCCGTACACCTCGCACACCCGCTGGAGGGTGCGGGAGCCCTTGCGGTACTTGTCCACCGCCCGGTCGATCACCAGCGCGTCCAGCACCGGCCCCACCGGCTCGCCGAGGCGCTCGGCGAGCGTCGCCAGCCCGTACCGGCACAGCTCCGCGTCGAGCAGCGACAGGTCGAACGGCGCGTTGAACGCCACGACCGGCCGACCGGCCGCGATCCGCTCGCAGAGCGCCGCGGCTATCTCCTCCACCGCCTCCTTGGCCGGCCGCCCCTTCCCCTGCGCCAGCTCGTCCCCGATCCCGTGGATCGCCTCCGCCTCGGCGGGGATCGGCACCCCGGGATCGAGCAGCCAGTTGGCGGCCTCCACCCGAGCGGCGCCGACCGTGTCCACGAGCGCGGCCGTGACGATGCGGTCCACGGCCGGGTCGGTGCCCGTGGTCTCCAGGTCGAAGCCGACCAGTGGCTGCTGCCACCAGCTCATCAGGTGAGTCCTTCCGTCCAGCCGCTTGAAACAGCCCCTATCATCACCCGCCCCACCGACAGCCCGACCGGCAGGGCGACCGGTCATCGGCTCGGCCGCCCCCCGGCTGCTGCTCCGGGACGACGGGAACGGCCCGTGCGGCCACCGGCGCCGGCCGCCGGCGGACCCGCCCGGTCGGGAGCCGAGCGCGGCGGAACCCGTCGCTTCGGCGCGCGCTCGGCCCGGGCGCACGCCCGGTCGCGGACCATCAGGTTTCGGCTTGTGGTCACGGAGCGGAATGAGCCCGCGTCAGGCGACGTCCGATATCGGCACCGGCACCGGCACCGGCACCGGCACCGGCACCCGGAGCATGGTGACGTCGACCCGGTCCTCGTGGACGACGGCGAAGCCGTGCCGCTCGTACAGCCGCCGGGCGGCACTGCCCCGCAGGACGACCAGGTGCACCGGCTCCCGCGCGGCGTCGGCCTCGGCGAGGAGGTGGCGCAGCACGGCGCCGCCGAGGCCGCGGCCCTGGAGGTGCGGGGCCAGGTAGAACAGTTCCAGGTGCCGGCCGCCCCGGTCGTCGGGGCGGATGGTGACGCAGCCCGCGAAGGCGCCCTCCACCAGCAGGAGGGAGGTGTACCGGGTGGAGAAGGACTTCCGCACCCGCTCCCGGGAGCGCTGGGGGCACCACCGGCCGAGGCGTTCCAGGTCGGCGCGCATGACCAGCGCCTTCAGCTCGACGACGGCTTCCAGATCCTCGGGGCCGGCGGGTGCCAGGGTCCAGGCGGGGAGGCTGTTCACGGGGCCGCACTGTTCCACCGGCCGCGCGCCTGTGACCAGCGGTTTTCTCAGGATACGGACCGGGAGTCCGCCCAGATCCCCTCGAACTCCTCGCGGTAGACCTCCAGCAGTCCGGGTTCGGTGCCGCCCGGCTGCTGGCCGGCGCCGCCGCGCAGGATGAGCGCCGGGGATTCCATGCCCCGGGAGCGGCGCAGGTAGGGCTGGATGACGCCGAGGTCGCGGCTCTGCCGGCGGCCGCCGACCTGGCCGGTGGGGCGGGGGCCCTCGACCAGGTAGGCGGTGAAGCGCGGGGTCTCGTCGAAGACCCTGATCTCGAAGCCGCCCTGGTCCCGCAGCCGGGCCCGGACCCGGCGCACGTGCATGATGTTCATCTCGATGGAGCGGGACAACTCGCCTCGGGAGAGGCCGAGTTCGCGCTCGCGACGGCGCACCGCGCTGCTCGCCGGGTTGAGGAACAGCAGGCGCACCCGGCAGCCTTCGCCGGCCAGGCGCACCAGGCGTTTGCCGGTGTAGTTCTGGCAGAGCATGCCGAGGCCGATGCCGAGCGCGTCCAGGCGGCGGGCGCCGTCCAGCAGGTCCTCCACCGGCAGGTCGCGCTGCAGCCGGACGCGGTCGGCGTGCACCGCGACGACGTCCGCGTAGCGCCCGGCGACCAGGGACTCCACCACGTCGGCGGGCACCCCGCCCGCGCCGCCGTCCAGCACGGCGAGCAGCCGGGCGGCGGCGCGCTCGGTCTGGGCCAGCACGGTCTGGGTGAGCACCCGGTTGCGGGAGACCACGTGCCGGGCCACTTCGAGTTCGTCCAGGGCGAGTTCGATCTCGCGCCGGTCGGCGAGGTAGGGCTCGAAGCAGGGCCAGTGCTGGACCATCAGCTCGCGCAGCTGGGGCAGGGTGAGGAAGACCAGCGGATCGTCGTCGGCCGGGTCGAGGAGGTAGCCCTTGCGCCGGCTGACCTCGCGCACGGCGCCGGCCCGGTGGGCCCACTCCTCGCCGGCCGGTCCGGCGGCGGCGGTGACCCAGTCCTCGCCGTGCGCGGGGGCGTAGATGGGGTGCAGCACCTCGTCGACCAGGGAGCGCAGCCGCTGCTCGACCAGGTTGAGCCAGACGTAGGCGCGGCCGGACAGCCGGACCCGCTGGTAGGCGTCCTCCCACTCACCGGTCGACCAGGCGAGGGCGGGGACCTCGACGGGGCCGCCCTGGGCGGGCACCAGCGTGCGGCCGGTGGGGCGCATGACCACGGTGGGCGCCTCGCTGCGGGCACCGCCCCGGTCGGGACCGTCGGGCCCGGGGCCACGGCCGCCGGCGGGGAACACCATGCGCCACCTCATCTGGTTGCTGCAGCCGGCCCCCGCGGGCGCGGGGACCGTTGACGAACTGTCGAGAGTCCGCCGGGGCGGCCGGGGCGGCCGGACGATCAAGGGTACTGCCCGCCGCGAGCCGCCCGCAGCCGGATGCGCGGCGGTCTCGCCCGTACCACCGGGCGCACTCTTCACAAGATTCGCCACTGGACACCCGTTCGGGCTAACCCCGGCGCTATCTCCCGGCCACCGGGGAAGGCCTCGGGGAGTATGCGGGCTGTGCCGTACGTCACGGCGTGCGAACGTCGCACATGCCCGGCCGCCCGGCCGGGAAAAAGAGCGTCCGGGTCCGGGCAGATTGTCGGACTAGATGTCAGTTTCAGTCGGCAGCAAGGAAGTTGAGGACTCATGCAGGTCTGGCCCGGTAAGCCCTACCCCCTCGGTGCCACCTACGACGGGGTCGGCACCAACTTCGCGGTGTTCTCGGAGAGCGCCGACCGGATCGAGCTGTGCCTGATCGACGAGGACGGCTCGGAGACGGCCATCGAACTGCGCGAGACGGACGCCTTCGTCCGCCACGCCTACCTCCCCGGCGTCCAGCCCGGCCAGCGCTACGGCTTCCGCGTGCACGGGCCGTACAACCCGGGCCTGGGCCAGCGGCACAACAGCGCGAAACTGCTGCTGGACCCGTACGCCAAAGCGATGAGCGGCCACATCGACTGGGACGAGTCGGTCTACGGCTACCACTTCGGCGCCCCCGAGCGCCGCAACGACCTCGACTCCGCCCCGCACACCATGCACTCCGTGGTGATCAACCCGTACTTCGACTGGGGCACCGACCACCCGCCGCGCACCGACTACCACCGCACCGTCATCTACGAGGCCCACGTCAAGGGCCTCACCCAGCTGCACCCCGGCATCCCCGAGGAGATCCGCGGCACCTACGCGGGCCTGGCCCACCCGGCGGTGATCGAACACCTGGCCAAGCTCGGCGTCACCGCGATCGAGCTGATGCCCGTGCACCAGTTCGTCCGCGACCACCGGCTGCGCGACCTGGGCCTGGCCAACTACTGGGGCTACAACACGATCGGCTTCTTCGCCCCGCACTCCTCCTACTCCTCCACCGGCGACCGCGGCCAGCAGGTGCAGGAGTTCAAGTCCATGGTCAAGGCGCTGCACGCGGCCGGCATCGAGGTCATCCTCGACGTCGTCTACAACCACACCGCCGAGGGCAACCACCTGGGCCCGACGCTCTCGCTGCGCGGCCTGGACAACGTCTCCTACTACCGCCTCGCCCAGGACCAGCGCTTCTACGAGGACACCACCGGCACCGGCAACAGCCTGCTGATGCGCAGCCCGCACGTGCTCCAGCTGATCATGGACTCGCTGCGCTACTGGGTCACCGAGATGCACGTGGACGGCTTCCGCTTCGACCTCGCCGCCACCCTCGCCCGGCAGTTCCACGAGGTCGACCGGCTGTCCTCCTTCTTCGACCTGGTCCAGCAGGACCCGGTGGTCTCCCAGGCCAAGCTGATCGCCGAACCCTGGGACCTCGGCGAGGGCGGCTACCAGGTCGGCAACTTCCCCCCGCTGTGGACGGAGTGGAACGGCATGTACCGGGACACCGTGCGCGACCTGTGGCGCGGCGAGAACGCCACCCTCGCCGAGTTCGGCTCCCGGCTCACCGGCTCCTCCGACCTCTACCAGGACGACGGCCGCCGCCCGATCGCCTCGATCAACTTCGTGACCTGCCACGACGGCTTCACCCTGCGCGACCTCGTCTCGTACAACGAGAAGCACAACGAGGCCAACGGCGAGGACAACCGGGACGGCGAGTCCTTCAACCGCTCCTGGAACTGCGGCGTCGAGGGCCCCACCACCGACCCGGCCGTCGAGGAGCTGCGCGCCCGCCAGCAGCGCAACTTCATCGCCACCCTGATGCTCTCCCAGGGCGTGCCGATGCTCTCGCACGGCGACGAGCTCGGCCGCACCCAGCTGGGCAACAACAACGCCTACTGCCAGGACAACGAGCTCACCTGGGTGCACTGGCCCGAGGACGACGGGCCGCAGGCCCGGCTGCTGGAGTTCACCCAGGGGATGATCTGGCTGCGCCGCGACCACCCGGTGTTCCGGCGGCGGCGGTTCTTCCACGGACGCCCGGTGTCCGCCTCCGGCGGGTACGACGACCTCACCGACATCGCCTGGTTCACTCCGGCCGGGGAGGAGATGACCAAGCACAACTGGGGCACCAGCTACGCCAAGTCGCTGACCGTCTTCCTCAACGGCTACGCCATCTCCGAGCCGGACCGGCGCGGCGGGCGGATCATCGACGACTCCTTCCTGCTGATGTTCAACGCCCACTTCGAGCCGCTGGAGTTCACCGTGCCGGTCGGCCACGGGCAGGAGTGGCAGGTCGTGGTCGACACCGCGCAGCCCCGGCTGCCCGCCCCGGGCACCGGGACGAGGGTCAAGGCCGGGGACGCCCTCTGGCTCACCGACCGCTCCCTGATGGTGCTGCAGCGGCCCGCGTGACCGGCGCGCCGCCGCCGGGGCCCGCCGCGGGCCCCGCGCCCGCGGGGGCCGCTCACCTGTTCGGGTCAGCAGCGGGTCTTGGCGGCGGCCCCGGCCGGGTACCTATGGACCTATGACCTCCGCCGCCGAGCCCTCGCAGCCCCGCCCGGCCGCCACCGTCCCCACCTCCTCCTACCGGCTCCAACTCCAGCCCGGCTTCACCCTGCGCAACGCCACCGCCGCCGTCCCCTACCTCGCCGCCCTCGGTGTCTCCCACCTGCACCTGTCCCCGCTCCTGGAAGCCGCCCCCGGCTCCACCCACGGCTACGACACCGTCGACCACACCCGGATCAGCGAACAGCTCGGCGGCGAGGCGGCGCTGCGCGCCCTGGCCGCCGAGGCGCACCGGCACGGACTGCGGCTGATCGCCGACGTGGTGCCCAACCACATGGCCGTGCCCGTCCCCGAACGGCTCAACGCGCCGCTCTGGCAGGTGCTGCGGGACGGCCCCGACTCGCCGTACGCGCGCTGGTTCGACATCGACTGGACCGCCCAGCCCGGACCCGCCGACGCCCCCGGGCGCGGGCGGGTGCTGCTGCCGCTGCTCGGCGACCGGCTCGGCGCCGTCCTGGACCAGCTGACCGTGGACGGCGAGGTGCTCCGCTACCACACCCACGAACTGCCGCTGCGCCCCGGCACCGGCACGCTGCCGCTGCCCGAGCTGCTGGCCCGGCAGTGGTACCGGCTCGCCTGGTGGCAGCTGGCCCGCACCGAGCTCAACTACCGGCGCTTCTTCACCGTCAACGAACTGATCGCCGTCCGGGTCGAGGAGCCGGAAGTCTTCGCCGCCACCCACGCCGTGCTGCTGCGGCTGCACGCCGACGGGGTCCTGGACGGCTTCCGGATCGACCACCCGGACGGGCTCGCCGACCCGCGCGGCTACCTGCGCCGCCTCTCCGATGCCACGGGCGGCGCGTACACCGTGGTCGAGAAGATCCTCACCGGCGAGGAGCGGCTGCCCGAGGACTGGCCGGTGGCGGGCACCACCGGCTACGACGCACTGCGCCGGATCGACGGCGTGCTCATCGACCGCACGGGCGCCTGCCGGCTGGCCGGGGCGTACGAGTCCTTCCTGCACGGCGGCCCGGTCCGCGACCTCTGCCAGGACCCGCACCCGGCGATCGCCGCCGCCCGGCGCGGACGGGCCGACATGACCGGGCCGGGCGGCGAGCTGGCCGCCGAGGTCGAGCGGCTGGTGCGGATCGCGCTGCGGATCGGCGCCGCCGAGGCCGCGCACGCCGACCACGCGCCCCGGCAGCTGCGCGCGGCGGTGCGGCGGCTGCTCACCGACTATCCGGTGTACCGGCCCTACGCGGTGCCCGGGGAGCCGGTCTTCGACGACCCGCTGCAGTCGGCCGGCGCGGACGACCCGACCGAGCGCCTGGTGGCCGCGCTGGCGCTCGGCGAGCTGGGCCGCAGCCCCGACAAGGACGAGTTCTGCGCGCGCTTCGCCCAGACCGCCGCCGCCGTGGCCGCCAAGGGCGTCGAGGACACCGCCTTCTACCGCTGGAACGCGCTGCCCGGCCTGAACGAGGTCGGCGGCGAGCCCGCCCGGCCCGGGGTGGCCCCGGCGGAGTTCCACGACTGGTGCCGGTACCTGGAACGCACCTGGCCGCACAGCATGACCGTGCTCTCCACCCACGACACCAAGCGCAGCGCCGACGCCCGGGCCCGGCTCGCCGTCCTCGCCGAGCAGCCCGGGGCCTGGGCCGCCGAGGCCGCCGCCTGGTCCACCGCCGCCGGGCCCGGCTTCGACCGCGACGCCGACTGGCTGCTCTGGCACACCCTGGTCGCCGCCTGGCCGATCGACCCGGACCGGCTGGTCGCCGCCCTGCTCAAGGCCGCCCGCGAGGCCAAGCTGCACACCTCCTGGACGGCCCCAGACCAGCGCTACGAACAGGCGCTGGAGGAGCGGGCCCGCGCCGTCCACACCAACCCCGCGCTGCTGCCCCGGATCGAGGGCCTGGTGCACGCGCTCGCCCCGTACGCCCGCGCCAACACCCTGGCCGCCGCCCTGCTGCACCTGACCATCCCGGGGGTGCCCGACCTCTACCAGGGCAGCGAGGAGCCGCTGTACACCCTGGTCGACCCGGACAACCGGGGCGTGGTGGACCTCGGCGCGCTCGCCGTGCGGCTCACCGACTCGGCCGCAGCGCGCCCCGGTGACCTCGCCCGGGAGAAGCTGCACCTGACCACCACCGCGCTGCACCTGCGCCGCGCCCGTCCGCTCGGCGCCTACCGCCCGCTGGCCGCCGGCGGCCCCGCCGCCGACCACCTGCTGGCCTTCGCCCGCGGCGAGGACGTGGTCACCGTCGTCACCCGGCTGCCGTACGGGCTGGAGCGGGCGGGCGGCTGGCGGGACACCGTCCTGGAGCTGCCGGCGGGCGGCCCCTGGACGGACGAGCTGACCCTGCGGGGCTTCCCGGCCGGGCCGGTGCCGGTGGCGGAGCTGTTCGCGACCCAACCGGTGGCGCTGCTGACGAGGAGGGGCTGAGCGATGCCGCGCTACGAGGTGTGGGCGCCGTACGCGGCCTCCCGCGTCACCGTGGAGGTCCGGGGCACGGAGCACGCGTTGGCGCGCTGCGCCGACCGGGACGGCTGGTGGGCCGGCGAGGCTCCCGACGGCGACTACGCCTTCCGCCTCGACGGCGGCCCGCCGCTGCCCGACCCGCGCTCGCCCCGGCAGCCGTACGGCCCCGACGGCCCGAGCCGGGCGGTGGACCACGCCGCCTTCCGCTGGTCGCGGACCGGCTGGCACGGCCGCCCGCTGCCCGGCTCGGTGCTCTATGAACTGCACGTCGGCACCTTCACGGCGAGCGGGACCTTCGACGCCGCCGCGGAACGCCTGGACCACCTGGTCGAGTTGGGCGTGGACTTCGTCGAGCTGATGCCGGTCTGCCCGTTCCCCGGCCGGCACGGCTGGGGCTACGACGGCGTCTCGCTGTGGGCCGTCCACGAGCCCTACGGCGGGCCCGAGGGGCTCAAGCGCTTCGTGGACGCCGCGCACCGCAAGGGCCTCGGGGTGGTGCTGGACGTGGTCCACAACCACCTGGGGCCGTCCGGCAACCATCTGCCCTCCTTCGGGCCGTACTTCACCGACCGGCACCACACCCCGTGGGGTTCGGCGGTCAACCTGGACGCCCCCGGCTCGGACGAGGTGCGCCGCTACCTGATCGACAGCGCCCTGGCCTGGCTGCGCGACTACCGGATCGACGGCCTGCGGCTGGACGCGGTGCACGCCCTCGCGGACGACCGGGCGGTGCACTTCCTGGAGGAACTCTCCTGCGCGGTAGAGAAGTTGGCGGTGGCCGTCAACCGGCCGCTGTTCCTGGTCGCCGAGTCCGACCAGAACACCCCGCGCACCACCGCCGCCCGCGAGGCCGGGGGCCACGGCCTCACCGCCCAGTGGAGCGACGACTTCCACCACGCCCTGCACTGCGCGCTCACCGGCGAATCCCAGGGCTACTACGGGGACTTCGCGCGCGCCCCGCTGGCCGCCGTCGCCAAGGCGCTGACCCGCGGGTACTTCCACGACGGCACCTGGTCCTCCTTCCGGCAGCGCCACCACGGCCGGCCGTTCCCGCCGGACGGGGGCCACCGGCTGCTCGGCTACCTGCAGACCCACGACCAGGTCGGCAACCGGGCCCTCGGGGACCGCATCTCCGCCGCCCTGCCCACCGGCCGGCTCGCCTGCGGCGCCGCGCTGGTGCTCACCTCGCCGTTCACCCCGATGCTGTTCATGGGCGAGGAGTGGGGCGCCGCCACCCCGTGGCAGTACTTCACCGACCACACCGACCCGGCCCTCGCGGAGGCCGTCCGGCAGGGCAGGCGGCGGGAGTTCGCCGAGCACGGCTGGGCCGCCGAGGCCGTCCCGGATCCCCAGGAGCCGGCCACCGTGCTGCGCTCGGTGCTCGACTGGACCGAGCCACGGCGCCGGCCGCACGCCGAACTCCTCGACTGGTACCGACGGTTGCTCCGGCTGCGGCGCGAACGGCCGGAGCTGTCCGACCCGGATCTTGGCGCGGTGCGGGTCGCGTTCGAGGAGGAGGCGGGCTGGCTGGTGGTGCACCGGGGGCCGTACCGGGTGGCGGTCAACCTGGGCCCGGCCGAGGCCGCGCTGCCGCTGGAGGCCGCCGGCCGGGAGGTGGTGGCGGCCTTCGGGGCGGCGGTGCTGGAGGGCAGGGCGCTGCGGCTGGCGCCGGACGCGGCGGCCATCGTGCGCGTCTGACCCGCCAGGGCGCGCTTGACCTGCCAGGGCTCGCCCGACTCGTCAGAGCTCGCCTGACCCGCCGGGGCTCGCCCGACTCACCAGGGCGCGCTGACCTACCAGAGGAAGGTGCCGATCCGCTCCCGCAGCGCCGGCGCGTCCAGGCCGTAGGCGGTCAGGTGCTCCGCCATCGAGCCGTAGTGCCGGTGCTCCTCGCGCGGCACGCCGAGGGCCAGCACCCGGTGCGGGCGGTCGGCCAGCGCCGCGTGCACCTCGTTCGCCGACGTGCCCGCCAGGTACGGCTCCACCAGCACCACGTCCGCCCGCTCGCCCGCCGCGGCGCGCAGCCCTGCGGCGTCGAAGGGGCGCACCGTCGCCGCGTACAGCACGGTGGCGTCCAGGCCCTCGGTCGCGGCCAGCACCGCGTCCAGCATCGGGCCGACGGCCAGCACCACGCCGTGCGAGCCCGTCCGCACGGTGGTGAAGCGGCCCGGTTCGACCGCCACGGGCGCGGCGTTCTGGTGGTTGGAGAGCCGGACGTAGACGTTGCGGTCGCCGTCCGCGACGGCGTGCTTCAGCAGCTGCTCGGCCTCGTCCGGGTGGCCGGGGACGTGCACCGTCCAGTCCGGCAGGGTGTCCAGCAGGGCGACGTCGCCCGGGGACATGTGGGTGCGGCCGGCCGCCGGGTTGTCGTAGGAGCCGCCCGCGCTGACCAGGACGGCGCCGACGCCTTGGTGCACCAGGCTCAACTTGAGCTGCTCGAAGGGCCGTTCGACCAGGAAGCTGGCGAAGGTGTGGGCGATCGGTCGCATCCCGCTGAGCGCCAGCCCGCCGGCCGCACCGATCAGCAGCTGCTCGCGGATGCCGACGTTGACCACCCGGTCGGGATGACGGTCCCGGGCCGGTTCGAAGGCGGCCGCAGTGATGTCGGCCAGGACGACGGCCAGCCGGGGGTCCTCGTCCAGCAGGCGGGTGGTGACGGCGACGAAGCGCTCGCGCATGGTGTCCATCGGGAACTGCCTTTCGTTTTCCTGGTGTTGTTCCGGGTGGCGGGGTGGCGCCGGGAGGGCTCAGGAGTTCTTCGGCTCCACCCGGGCGACCACCACGTGCGGGCGGCCCGGGTGCTCGGCGGTGAAGGCGCGGTACAGGGCCTCGTGGTCGCGGCCGTCCACCGTCGCGGTGGACCAGCCCGCGGCCGCGAAGCGCTGGGCGATGCCGCCCTGCCAGCCGTGGGTGGCCGAGGAGTTGTCGATCACCACCGCGTGCAGCCGGTCCAGCCCGTACGCTCCGGCGAAGGCCACCGCCTCGTGGTTGGAGCCCTCGTCGAACTCGGCGTCACCGACCAGCACCCACACCGCCGGGTCGGTCAGCCCCTGCGCCCGCAGCCCGAGGGCCGTGCCGACGGCCAGCGGCAGGCCGTGGCCGAGCGAGCCGGAGGAGATCTCCACGCCGGGCAGCAGCATGCGGTCCGGGTGGTAGCCCAGCGGCGAGTCGTAGCCGCCGAAGCCCGGCAGGAGGGCGGGACCGAGGAAGCCCTTGGCCGTCAGCACCGCGTAGTAGGCCATCGGGCCATGGCCCTTGGAGAGCAGGAACCGGTCGCGGTCCTGCGCCTCGGCGGTCTCCGGGGTGACCCTCAGCACCCGGTCGTACAGCACCCAGAGCGCGTCCAGCGTGGAGGTCGCGGCCACGTCGTGCTTCTCGTCACCGGTCATCAGCGCCATCAGGGCCTGGAGGTCCTCGAAGCGGGCCCGGCCGACGGCTTCCGTGCTCGTGTTCGTCGTCATGCCACCGATCGTGCAACCTCAAGCGAACTTTAAGTCAAGCGGCTACACTCAGCCCCCATGACGGCGAAATCCGACGACGCCCGCGCCGCCGGCCCGCGCCCGGCAGACCTCCTGACCATCGGCCAGCTCTCCGCCCGCAGCGGCCTCGCCCACTCCGCGCTGCGCTACTACGAGAGCCTCGGCCTGATCCAGGCCACCCGCACCAGCGGCGGCCAGCGCCGCTACGCTCGCGGCATGCTGCGCCGGATCGCCTTCGTGCGCGCCGCCCAGCGGGTCGGCCTCTCCCTCGACGAGGCCCGCGACGCCCTGGACGGCCTGCCCGAACGCCCCGCACCCAGCGGCACCGAATGGGACCGGGTCGCCACGGCCTGGCAGGACCGCATCGACCAGCAGATCGCCGAACTGGAAAGGCTCAAGGCCAGGCTCACCGGCTGCATCGGCTGCGGCTGCCTCTCCCTGACCCGCTGCGCCCTCTACAACGCCGACGATCGGCTCGGCAGGGTCGGCCCCGGCGCCCACTACCTGCGCAGCCCCGACCCGGCCGCCGAACTCGGCGGCGCCTGACAGGCCGTTGCCGCAGGGCCTCCCTGCCTTGTCAAGCAGGGGAGTTGAAGCCCTCGGCGCGGACGCTGGATGCCCTCGCCGAGGAGTGGTTCGAGGCCCGCTAGGGCCGGGGGTCGGTGCGCAGCAGGCCGTACACCACCGAGTCCCGCCATGCACCGGCCCGGAAGGTCACCGCGCGGTGCACGCCCTCGCGGGTGAAGCCGACCTTCTCCAGGGCACGCTGCTCGGCGATGTTGCCGACCTCGGTGTCCGCCTCCAGTCGCATCACCGGCGTGTGCGCGAACAGGTAGTCCACCAGCAGCCGTTGGGCCTGCGTCCCGATCCCCCGCCCGCGCGCCTGCGGCGCCAGTTGGATGCCGATGCTCCAGTACTGGGCGGTCGGCAGCATGCCCTTGCGGCGGGCGGCGACGAAGCCGCAGAACTCGCCGTCGGCCACGACCGCGAAGATCCACTGGTCGTCCCCGAGCAGCCCGTGCTCCTCCCACCGCCGCCGGAACCGCTCCTGATGCCGCCAGCCGTACCACTGGTACTCACCCACCACCTCCGGATCGTTGACCAGCCTGCCGAACGCGGGCAGGTCGGCTTCGGCTATCGGGCGCAGGGAGACCGTTTCATCGCTCATCCCTCCACCCTAGGCACCACCGCCGACGCTCCTGCGGCCCGCCCCCTGGCGCCCGACCGGCCGCCGGCCCGAGGATGGTGAGCGTCCTTACCGAACGTCAGGAACGGCGGTGGCCAGCATGGCCGGCATCAGGGTCAGTACGGTGGTGGAAGCCCGGGCCGAGCGGGTGTGGGAGCTGGTCGGGGACTTCCACGGCCTCGGCGACTGGCACCCCCACCTGCCGGTGAGCCGGCTCGGCAACGGGCTGCCGGGCAACACGATCGGCTCGGTGCGGATCTTCGACCTCGACGGCGTGGAGCTGCGCGAGACGCTGCTCGCCTACGACGAGGAGGCCCGCAGCTACACCTACAGCTTCCCCGACGGCACCTTCCACTTCGACGGCTACCGGGCCGCCCTGCAGGTCACCCCGGTGACCGAGCTGGACGCCAGCTTCGTCGAGTGGAGCGTCACCTTCGACATCGATCCCGAGCACCGCAAGGAGTCCACCGACCGCGTGCACGGCGTCTTCACCTCCGGCCTCGCCGCGCTGCGCGAGCACTTCACCGGCTGACGACGGCCGGGCCCCGAGGCGCGCCGGGCACCTCGGGGCCCCGGCCCCTCGCGGGCGGCACCCTCAACCCGACGCGTCGTGCGCGATCACCTCCAGCACACGTCTTCGGACCGCAGCCGAGGCCTCGGGCAGCCAGCGCGTCAACTCGGCGGCCAGACGCCGCCGTTCCGCTCGCAGGAGCCTGGCGACGGGGGTGCGCGAGCAGTGCAGGAACCACCAGTCCCGGATGCGGTCGATCACCCGTGCTCCTCGACGGGGTCGGCCCAGCTGATGCGCACCTCGTGGTCATCACCAAGGGGGATGACGAGGACGGGGTGCGCGGCGAGGTGGCGGATGACGTCCCGCTCGGCGCACGGTCCGGTGAACTGACGCTCCAGGCACCGGACTCGGTCCCTCGCCATCGGAAGGAACCGGACCGAGGCCCAGATCTCCTCGAGCGTCGAGGCGTCGAGAACGCGGACGACCGGCGCCCTGACGCCGGGCACCTCCACCAGGATGTCGTGATCGGCCCTCACGCGGCCACCTCGCCCCAGACGATCTTGCCCACGGGCCGGCGCGGGCAGCAGCCCCAGCGCTTGGCGAGCGAGTCGACGAGCCGGAGTCCGCGTCCGGTCTCGCCGTCGAGACCGGACACCGCGAGGACGGGCGCGCGGTCCCCGAGGGAGTCGTGGACCTCGATGCGGAGGCGGGCGGCATCGACGTCGAGCACGAAGTAGATCAGGCGGCCGACCGGTGTGCCGTGCAGAACCGCGTTGGTGACGAGTTCGGTGGCGACCACCAGGCCGGAGTCCAGGAAGCGCTCCCCGTCCGGGATCGAGGAGAGGAGGGAGTGGACCCGCCGGCGGGCGATGGCGGGCGAGCGGCGGCTGCGCGGCAGCCAGAGGGTGGAGGAGTTTCGGGACACGGCGAAGTCACCTTCCAGGCACTGCGAGTGGAGAAGGCCGGGCGGGGCGGACCGTCACGGGCCCGCGCACGTCGAACGCGAAGCGCCCGTAGGTGCGACGCAGCCACATGCCATGCCTGTCACTGAACGTCAGCGCTTCGTTACGAACAGCATGGAGCACTCGCGCGATAGATCGCAAGGCAAGCCGAGGAAGTATGAAAACTTTCAGCTCTTGGGGCAAGGTCCGCCCTCTACGCTTCCGCAGGTGGTGGCGAATCGTCACCGCTCGCATGCACACTGGTTCCTGAACGCTCTGGAGGGGTCAGATAGATGGCAGTCGCAGTGCCAGCCGTGCGATACCGGCGCATCGCCGCTGAGCTGAGGAGGCTTCGCGAGCTGAAGAACCTCTCGGCCGAGGAGGTCGTCGCCCAGGTCGACGGTGTCAACCTGGTCAAGCTCAGCCGCTACGAGAACGCCCGCGTCCAGCTGAAGCCCGATGTGGTCCGGGCCTTGCTCGACTTCTACGAGTGCGACCAGGAACTCAAGGAAGTCCTCGTCGAGATCCTCCGAGACAAGCGGCGGCCGGGCTGGATGGCGGGATACGAGCAGCTGAACCCGCTCTACACGGACTTGATCCGCCTGGAGGAGACCGCCGTAGGCAACAAGTCATACGAGTCTGCCTACATCCCCGGGTTGCTTCAGACCCGCCAGTATGCCCACGCCATCATCTCCAGCGGCGTGATAAACAAACCGAGCGTCGAAGAGCGGGTCGAAGTCCGGATCAACAGGCAGTCCGTTCTGACCCGGTCCGAGAACCCACTGAAGCTCTGGGCCGTGATTCACGAGGCCGCCCTGTCCATGAGCGCCGCCCCGGGCGTGATGGCGGATCAGCTGGACAAGCTGTTGCAGTTCAGCCAGCTCCCCAACATCAGGATTCAGGTCATGCCGGCCATGGCTCCCCCGCATCCCGGGATGACCGGATCCTTCGCGCTCCTGGAGTTTCGACAGCGTGACCTCGACCTGGTTCTGCTCAGCGGGATGCTCAGCAGCAACTGGGTCGAAGACCCGGATCAAGTCGACATCTACCGGGCGGCGTTCGACGAAATCATGGCAACAGCATTGTCCCTCGAAGAGTCGCGCAACCTCATCACACAGAAGAGAGACACGTTCAAGTGACCCACTTCCCTGTCGCCTCCGCACTTCCCGTGCAGTGGAAGAAGGCGACCGCCAGCAACCCGAATGACAACTGCGTCGAAGTAGCCGACGGCGTCACCGGTCACATCCCGGTCCGCGACAGCAAGGACCCCCACGGCCCGGCTCTCGCCTTCACCCCCGAGGCGTGGCGGTCCTTCATCGCCGGCATCCGTTCCTCCGACTTCCCCACCGTGCCCTGATACAGCACACCGGGCGGCCCCGCGCACCGCGCGGGGCCGCCCGTTTCCCGGCCGACGAGCTCCCAGCCGACGCCCAGCGGCCTCCCAGGCTCTCACCGGCCTCTCATGTCCCGCGCCTACCCTCCGCGCATGAACGTCTCCCTGCTCGACGGCTGGTTCCCGTGGACGGTCCGGGCCGCCGCCGTCGCCCTGTTCCTGGCCGCCGTCGGCCTGCGGGACGGGACCTGGCGGCGCAGGCGGGGGCCCATCGCGCTCGGGACGGCGCTGGTGCTGACCGCGGCGGCGGCCGTCGGTGTGGTCACCCTGTCCGGGATCACCGATCCGATCCCGTTCGAGGTGTGGCTGTGGAGCGGGGTGGCGATCGCGGCGCTCAGCGTGCTGGCCTTCGGCTGGCGCGGCGCGAGGTGGTGGCGGCGGGCACTGGTGGCGCCGAGCGTCCTGCTCGCGCTGTTCTGCGCGGCGAACAGCGTGAACATCGCCACCGGCTACTACCCGACGATCGACGACGCGATCGGCGAGCTCAGCGGGCAGCCGCTCCCGGACCAGATCACCCTGGCCGAGCTCGCCTCGATCCACGGCAAGACCAAGACCGGCCGCATCGTCCAGGTCGACATACCGGACACCGCCAGCGGCTTCGCCCACCGCCAGGAGCTGGTCTACCTGCCGCCCGCCTGGTTCCGTAGCCAGACCCGGCCCAAGCTCCCGGTGCTGGAGATGATCGGCGGCGAGTTCGCGGCACCCGACAACTGGATCCGCTCCGGCAACGCCGTCCGGACCGCCGACGAGTTCGCCGCCAAGCACAACGGCTTCGCCCCGATCCTGGTCTTCGTGGACGCCACCGGCGGCTTCCGGGTGGACACCGAGTGCGTGGACGGCCCGCACGGCAACGCCGAGAGCCACCTTGTCAAGGACGTCCCCCCGTTCGTGCAGAAGACCTTCAACGCGGCCACCGACCCGCACAAGTGGGGCGTGGCCGGCTGGTCGATGGGCGGCACCTGCGCCGTCGACCTGGTGGTCGAACACCCCACCGTCTTCACCCACTTCGGCGACTTCTCCGGCGACAAGGGCCCCTACATCGGCGACAAGGACCACACCGTCCAGGAGCTCTACGGCGGCGACACCGCGGCCTGGGCGGCCCACGACCCGCTGACCGTCCTCGCCCACCACCCCAAGTACCAGGGCGTCTCCGGCTTCTTCGGCCAGGGCGACGAGGAACACGGCCAGATCGAGTCCGCCAAGGCCCTGGACGCCGCCGCCAAGCGCGACGGCATCCGCACCACCAGCGCCATCGCCCCCGGCCGCCACACCTGGCAGACCGGCGCCACGACCTTCACCCAGGCCCTCCCCTGGCTCGCCCAACAACTCGCCGTCCCGGGCACCCGGCCGTAGCGGCGGGCCGCCGCCGCGCGCGTAACAGGCCGGTCCGGGTTCAGTCCGGATTCGGTACCGGCCCCACCCGAACCGCGTGCCTTCCGTACCGCCCGGTGGGGAGGCGCAGCCCCGCCCCAAGCACCCACCGGTTCCGCCGCATTCGCACACAGGTGCCCCACCGGACCGATACACCTGCCGCACACCACCCGCCCCTGGAGGAATCTCGCTTTGCTAGCGGCGCTCGCGTGGCATAGGTTTCGTCCGCCGTCGACACGGCGGTTGATCTGACTGACGGTCAGATCAGCGGTTGTTGCAGCCCCGCGGGCCCTGACGGCAGCATGAACGGGGAAGGGACAGCCATGCCGCGAGGCCGCAGCGACGGGCCGACCGGCCGGCGGGGCGGTTGCGTGGCGTCCCGCTGGGCGAGGCCTTTCCCCGGCCGCGGCGGGCGCCGGTGACGGCCGCCGCGCGGCGGTAACACCCACAGGCGGCCGCCGGGTCCGTCCGGCACAGGGGACCGGACGGACCCGGCGGCATTCTCAGGCCCCGAGGTCAGAGCCCCAGGCGGCTGAGCGCCGTGGTCCAGTCGCTCGCGATGGCGCTGCGGGCGGCCGCCAGGGTCACTCTCCGGCCGCAGACCGCGTTCTTGAGCCGGGTCTCGACCAAGTCCTTGCTCTGCGCCGGCTGGTCGCCGTACCGGGGCTCGGGCCACAGGTTGCGCGGGTCGCGCGGCGCGCCGCCGAGTTCCAGGGGGACGAGGTGGTCCTCCTCGTAGTCCGACGGGTTGGTGTCCGCGTAGCCGTACTGCACGATCTGCTGCGCCTTCAGCGGGTTGGTGTAGCTGGTCGGCGGGCGCACGGTGGCGGTCCAGCCGGAGACGCAGATGGTCGAGCCGATGGTGGCCTGGGTGACGGCCGGGTTGTACGCGCCTGGCGTGCAGGACGGGTCGGGCAGCGGCAGGTACGCCTGCGAGCAGCTCGCGGCGAGCGTGATGGACTTGACCGACGTGCCGTTCGCCGGAGCGGCGGCCTGCGCGGTGCCGGTGGCGAGCCCGGCGGCGGCGAGGACGGCGGCTGCGGCGACGACGGTGAGGCGCTGACGGAGCATCATGGGGGTGCTCTCCTGGGCCGGCCCGGCCGATCGCCGGGCGACTGTGCCCATGACAGCACCGTGCGCGCCACGGGCGGCAGACCCAGGACGTGAACGACTGGTGTCCGGGCGTCACTTCACCAGGAACGGTCTTCACATCCGCGTCGACGTACGGCGATCGCACAGCCGGGCGGTGCTTCAGGAAGCGCCGCCCGCCAGCAGCCGCGCCAGCAGCGCCGCCGGCCCCTCCGGCAGGCTGCCGTGCACCAGTTCGACGCGGTGCACCAGCCGGGGCGCGGCGATCCGCGCCCAGGCGACGCCGGGTGCGGCGGCCGCCACCGCCTCGGGCAGCAGGGTCAGGCCGTGGCCGGTGGCGACCAGGGCGAGCAGCCCGTGCAGGTCGGTGCCCCGGTAGCGGGTGGCGGGCCGGAAACCGTCCGTGCCGGTGGCCGCGCGCAGCCGGGCCGTCGTGGGGGCGAGGTCGGCGGCGTCCAGCCAGCGCGCGGCCGACAGGTCGGCGAGCGCGACGCCGGTACGGCCGGCCAGCGGGTGCCCGTCCGGCAGGGCGACCGCGACCGGCCGCTCGTCCACCGCGACGGTGGTCAGCGGGCCGACCTCGGGCAGCGGCAGCGGGTCGCTCGGTGCGGCCAGGCCGTCGATCAGCGCGAGGTCGACCTCGCCGGTGGCGACCCGGGCGGGCAGCACGTCCTGGGCGAGCACCCGGAGAACCGGTTCCGTCCTCGGGTACGCCCGGCGCACCTCGCCGAGCGCGCGCCCCAGTTCCGCCCCGACCGCCAGCGGGGTGGCGCCGAGCACCAGCCGGGCACTGGAGGCACCGGCCAGGCGCGCGACATCGGCGCGCGCCGCCTCCAGCCGGACCAACAGCGGAGCGGCGTGCTCCAGCAGCCGCCGCCCGGCGGCGGTCGGGCCGACCGGGCGGCGGACCAGCAGCGCCGTGCCGAGGTCCGCCTCCAGCGAGGCGATCTGCTGGGAGACCGCGGACTGGGTGTAGCCGAGCTCGCGGGCCGCCTCGGAGAAGGAGGCGAGACGGGCGACGGTCACGAAGGTGCGCAGCTGCTGCGGATCCACGGCGGTCATCAACCGATCTGATCGATGGTTAAGAGATCATTGTTGGCGCTGATCTCGCGTGCCGGGCCAGGATAGCCGCATGACCTACTTCACCCCGCGGATCGCCCTCGTCGGCGACCGCTCCCCCGCCGTCCGCTCGCACGCCCGCATCCCCGGGCTGCTCGACGCCCTCGCCGACCACGACCAGCTCGTCCTGGACGCCTACTGGATCCCCACCGAGGACGCCGGGGCGCCGGGCGCGCTCGACGGCTTCGACGCCGTCTGGCTGCTGCCCGGCAGCCCGTACCGCAGTGAGGCCGGCGCCCTGGCCGCCGTACGGACCGCCCGCGAAGGCGGCATCCCCTTCCTCGGCACCTGCGGCGGGTTCCAGCACGCCGTACTGGAGTACGCCCGCACCGTCTGCGGCATCACCGACGCCGTCCATGCCGAGGAGCACCCCGAGGGGCGCCGGCAGGTGATCGCCCCGCTCAGCTGCTCGCTGGTCGGCCACGAGGGCGCCGTCTCGGTCACCCCCGGCACCCTGGCCGAGCGCGCCCTGGGCGCCACCCGCACCCAGGAGCGCTACCACTGCTCCTACGGCCTCAACTCCCAGTATCTGGACCGGTTGCGCGCCCACGGGCTGCGCTTCAGCGGTGCGGACGACTCCGGCGACGTCCGGGTGCTGGAGCTGCCGGAGCACCCGTTCTTCCTCGCCACGCTGTTCCAGCCCGAGCTGTCCGGTGACGGCACCCGGCCCCATCCGATGATCCGCGCCCTGGCGGCGGCCGCCGTGGTCCACGCGGCGGGTGGCGCCGGGGACAGGAGCCCGCGTCCTGCCACCACAACCGCCTGAGCGCCGCTCACATCGGCAGCGAGCGCAGCCGCACCGGCCCCTCCGGCCAGCCGGCACCCTCGGCCAGCGGCCGCCACATGGTGCGCAGCGGCATCACCGCGAGCCGCCCCTGCGGCTGTTCGACGGTCACCTCCTCGGCCACCTCCCGGAAGCCGAGCCGACGGTAGAACGCGGCCAGCGGCGGGCGGCAGAACAGCAGCGCGTACCGGAAGCCGAGCGAGCGCCCGTGGTCGAGGGCGGCCCTGACCACGGCCTGGGCCAGGCCGCCGCCGCGCCGCTCGGGGGCGACGCACACGCCGCCGACGCCGATCGCCGTCAGGTCGACGCCGCCGACGGTGAGCGGCAGCGGCAGCAGTCCGGTGTGGGCGACGAGCCGGCCGTCGGCGGCCCGGATGCCGAAGTGGGTGTCCTTCGGAAGGAACGTCAGCCCGGTGTAGGCGACGCCGTACGGGTCCTCGCCGGGGCCGAGGATCTCCTCCTGCTCGGCACGGGAGTACTGCTCGAGCCGGATCACGGTCGGCGGTTCGGAAGAAAAACGATCATCCATCACCCCATGCTCCCTTCCCAGGGGGCGCCTGATCCAGTCCCTTCCCGGCCACCTGTTCGATCACGGCGCTCGGCGCACGCCCGGCCGTACGGCGCTACGCCGCGGCGCGCTTCACCAGCTCCGCCCACACCTCGTCGACGCGCGCCGAAAGCGCCTCCAGCGCACCGCCGTTGTCGATCACCAGGTCCGCGATCGCCAGCCGGTCCTCCCGGGTGGCCTGCGCGGCCATCCGGGCCCGGGCCTCCTCCTCGGCCATGCCGCGCAGCCGCACCAGCCGCTCGAGCCGGACCTCGTCCGCCGCGTCCACCACGACGACGAGGTCGAACAGCGGCGCCAGTCCGTTCTCGGCCAGCAGCGGTACGTCGTGCACCACCACCGCGTCCGGCGCGGCCGCCGCCTCGAGTTCGGCGGAGCGGGCCCGCACCAGCGGGTGGACGATCGCGTTCAGCGCCTGGAGCCGCTTCTGGTCGCCGAACACGATCGCCCCGAGGGCCGGACGGTCCAGCGTGCCGTCCTCGCGCAGCACTTCGGGACCGAACTCGGCGACCACGGCCGCCAGGCCGTCCGTCCCGGGGGCGACCACCTCGCGGGCGATCAGGTCGGAGTCCACGATCACCGCGCCGCGCGCGGCGAACAGCCGGGACACCTCGCTCTTGCCCGCGCCGATGCCACCCGTCAGTCCGATCTTCAGCATGGCGTCAGGCTACCGGTGGGCGCTCCGGCCCGTCAGCCCCCGGGGCCGCCGCCCGCCGCCCACGCCCGCCGGCTCGGAGCCGTCAGCCCGGCCCGCCGCCCCGCCGTCAGTCCAGGACCGCGTCCAGGACCAGGCTCTCGCCCTCGCCGAGCACGGTCAGCCCCGCGCCGGTGCCCGGCCCGTCCGGCCCGAGCAGCCGGGTTGCCACCATCTGCCCGATCGGGCTGAGCGTCGCCTCGTGGACCGGCACGGCCACCCGCGGCCCCGCCTCCCGGACGTAGTCGACCACCTCGGCGGCCTTGCTCCACGGCGCCGCGAGCGGCAGCAGCAGGGTGTCCACGGTGTGCGGCGGCACGGTGAAGGCGTCACCGGGGTGGAAGAGCCGGCCGTCGAAGAGGAAGCCGATGTTCTTCACCAGCGGGATGTCCGGGTGGATCCGCGCGTGCCACTCGCCGTGCACCGAGACGCCGAGCCCGGCGATGTCGAAGGCGTCGCCCTCGCCGACCGCCGTGACCCGCGGGCCGGCGCCCTCCAGCTGGGCGGCCACGGCGCCGTTGGTCCACACCCGCAGCGCCGGGTCCGCCTCCAGCGCGGCGCGCAGCCGGGACTCCTCGAAGTGGTCCATGTGCTCGTGGGTGATCAGGACGGCGTCCGCCCCGGCCAGCGCGGCGGGGTCGGTGAAGGCCCCCGGGTCGACGACGACGGTGGTGGTGCCGTGCTCGATGCGTACGCAGGCGTGTCCGAACTTCGTGATTCGCATACCCGAAACCATACAGCAGAGCTGTACAGTTTAGCTGCATGAATTCCGGATAGACTGCTCCCATGCCCCGCGAAGCACCGCACCCGGACACCCTGGAACTCGCCGCCGACCTGCGCACCGCCCTCGGCAGCCTGGTCCGCTCCCTGCGTGACAGCGACGAACTGCCGCAGAACCAGGCCGCCGTCCTCGGCCTGCTGGTCCGCGACGAACGCTCCTACACCGTCGCCGAACTCGCCGAGCGCCGCCGCGTCCGCCACCAGTCGATGGCCCGCACCGTCGCCCTGATGACCGAGGCCGGGCTGGTCTCCCAGCAGCCCCACCCCACCGACGGCCGCAAGCAGCTGATCACCGCGACCGACGCGGGCCGCACCGCCCTCCTCGACCAGCGCGCCCGCCGCGAGCACCACATCGCGACGGCCATCGAGTCCCGCCTCACCTCCACGGAACGGGACCAGCTCCGCGCCGCCGTCAGCCTGCTGAGCCGCCTTTCCTGAACCCGGAGCCGGCGGCTAGACCTTGACCAGGCCCGTTCCCGCCGCCGCCGCTGCCGGCTCACCGACGGGCGCACCTGCCGGCTCCCCGATCGGAGCCCCCGCCTCCGCCGGCTCCCCGATGGAAGCCTCCGCCGCCGCCCGCGGCAACGGAACGGCCGCCCGCGCCAGCGAGGGCAGCTCGACGTGCTCGCTCAGCCCGAAGCGCCGGTGCAGCCGCTTCAGCGGCGCCGGCGCCCACCAGTTGAACTCCCCGAACAGGCTCATCGCGGCGGGCACCAGCAGGCAGCGCACCAGCGTGGCGTCCACCGCGACCGCGACCGCCAGTGCGATGCCCATCTGCTTGACCATCAGCATGTCCCCGGCCGCGAAGCCCGCGAAGACGATCACCATCAGCAGCGCCGCCGAGGTGATGATCCGACCGCTGCGCTGGACCCCCAGCTCCACCGCCCGGGCACAGCCGTACCCGCGCTGGTGCAGCTCCTTGATCCGGGCGAGCAGGAACACCTCGTAGTCCATCGACAGCCCGAAGGCGAAGGCGAAGACCAGCACCGGCAGGAAGGTCTCCAGCCCCCCGGTCGGGCTGAAACCGAGCAGACCGCTGAACCAGCCGTCCTGGAAGATCAGGGTCAGCGCGCCGAGCGAGGCGCCCAGCGACAGCAGGTTCATCAGCAGCGCCTTGACCGGCATCACCACCGAGCCGGTCATCAGGAACAGCAGCACCAGCGTTCCGACCGCGACCAGGCCCAGCGCCCACGGCCCACGCGACAGCAGCTCGCCCTTGAAGTCCACCACCGAGGCCGCGCCGCCGGTCACATAGGTCCTCAGCCCGCCCCGGTCGGCCCGGAGCTCGTCCACCACGTGCTTGGCCGTGTCACCCTGCGGGTCGCCGTGCACCAGCACGTCCACGGTGGACACCTTGTCGGACACCGGGGTCACCGCCCGCACCCCGCTCACCCCGGGCAGCTTGGCGACGACCTCGTCCGCGTACGCCTGGGCGACCGGCGCGCCCCCCTCGACCACCACCGTGATCGGCGCGACCGCGAGCTGCGGGAACCGCTGGTCGACGGTCTCGGCGACCTGCCGCCCGGCCGAGGAGGTGGGCAGCACGGCGGCGCCGGAGCTGCGCATCTGGGCGTGGAAGAAGGGCGCCCCGGCCGCCATCAGCAGCGCCACCACGGCGAGCGCGACCGGTACGGCCCGCTTGCGCACCCGGCGGACGGTCCTGCTGAAGAAGCCCTCGTCCGGCACGGGCGCGGCGGGCGCCTTGATCCGGGAGCCGGCGAACCCCAGCAGCGCCGGGATCAGTGTCAGCGCGGCGGCGACCGCGATCACCACCACGCTCACCCCGGCCGCGGCGACCGCGCCGAGCACCGGGCTGGTGAACACGAAGAGGCCGGACAGCGCCACGGCGACGGTCAGTCCGGAGAACGCGACGGTGCGCCCGGCGGTGGCGGCGGTGCGTTCGACGGCGGCGGCGATGCCCGCGCCGTGGCCGCGTTCCTCGCGGAAGCGGTTCACCATCAGCAGCGCGTAGTCGATCGAGAGGCCGAGGCCCAGGACGGTGGCGATCGGCAGCACGCTGGTGTCGATGTCCATGATCCGGCTGAACCCGAACATGGCCAGCAGCGCCCCGCCCACCGAGGCGACGGCCCCGATCACCGGGAGCGAGGCGGCGGCCAGGCCGCCGAAGACCAGCACCATGACGACCAGGGTCAGCGGCAGGGTCACCATCTCGCCGAAGCGGGTGTCCTGCTCGGTCTGCTTCTTGACCTCCTGCTGGAGGACCAGGTCCCCGCCGACGGTGACGTGCGCGCCGCCCGCGCCGTTCAGTCCGGCCAGCCGGTGGGTGACGGCGTCGGTCTGGGCGCTGGTCGAGGTGGCGGCCATCCGTACGGTGACCAGGCTCGCCGTCCCGTCGGCGGCGCGCAGCGCGGCCGGAGCCGGCCCGGGGCCGTAGGCGTCCTGCGCGGAGGAGACGCCGGGCAGCGCGGCGATCTCGGCGACCGCCTTCCCGACAGCGGCCCGCACGGCCGGGTCGTCGACCGGCTTGCCGTCCACCACGGCGGTCACCGTGCCCTTGACCGGATCGGCCGCCGCGACGACGGCGCTGCCCCGGTCCCCTTCGGCGGTGGCGGAGGAGGCGCCGGCCACGGAGCCCTCGAAGACCCGGCCGCCGATCAGGACCCCGACCACCAGGACGGCGGCCCAGAAGCCGAGCACCCAGCGGCGGTGGCGGAAGCAGAACCGGCCGATCGCGGCGAGGCGGCCGCCGACCGCACCGACGGGGGCGGCCGAGGAGGGATTGCGCATGAAGGAGCCTTTCGGGCAGCTTCACTCAATGTAGGTGCATCCCGAACTCCGGCCTATAGCAGGGCAATGAGCCCCATCTCACATTTCCCTACACATAAACCACACATAAGTCAAAGCGGAAAACGAAGACTCGGTGAACGGGCGTGGAAGGACGCGCGGAAGAACGGCCCGGACGGCACCGGAAGGCGGAAGAGCGGCCCGAACGGGTCCGGGAACGGGGGAACGCCAACGGGCCCCACCCGGAAGATCCGGGTGGGGCCCGTTGCCTAGCTGTCAGCTAGCGGGGGACGAGAGCCTCAGCTCTGGCCACCGGCCAGCTTCTCGCGCAGGGCGGCCAGGGCCTCGTCGGAGGCCAGGGCGCCCGAGCCCTCGTCGCTGCTGGACGAGTACGAGCCACCAGCGGCAGCGGCGACGGCGTCGCCACCCTCGGCAGCGGCCTCGGCGTCGGCCTCGCGGCTCTTGATGACCTGGGCCTGGTGCTGCTCGAAGCGGGCCTGCGCCTCGGCGTACTGGCGCTCCCACTCCTCACGCTGCTTCTCGAAGCCGGGCAGCCAGTCGTTCGCCTCGGGGTCGAAGCCCTCCGGGTAGATGTAGTTGCCCTGGTCGTCGTACGAAGCGGCCATGCCGTACAGGGTCGGGTCGAACTCGACCTCGGCCGGGTTGGCACCCAGCGCCTCGTTGGCCTGCTTCAGCGAGAGGCTGATGCGACGACGCTCGAGGTCGATGTCGATGACCTTGACGAAGATCTCGTCGCCGACCTGGACGACCTGCTCCGGGATCTCGACGTGGCGCTCGGCCAGCTCGGAGATGTGGACCAGACCCTCGATGCCCTCGTCCACGCGGACGAACGCACCGAACGGAACCAGCTTGGTGACCTTACCCGGGACGACCTGGCCGATCTGGTGGGTCCGGGCGAACTGCTGCCACGGGTCCTCCTGGGTCGCCTTCAGCGACAGGGAGACGCGCTCGCGGTCCATGTCCACGTCGAGGACCTCGACGGTGACCTCCTGGCCGACCTCGACGACCTCGGACGGGTGGTCGATGTGCTTCCAGGACAGCTCGGAGACGTGCACCAGGCCGTCGACGCCACCCAGGTCCACGAAGGCACCGAAGTTGACGATCGAGGAGACGACGCCGGAGCGCACCTGACCCTTCTGCAGGGTGGTGAGGAAGGTCTGGCGGACCTCGCTCTGGGTCTGCTCCAGCCAGGCACGGCGGGACAGGACCACGTTGTTGCGGTTCTTGTCCAGCTCGATGATCTTGGCCTCGAGCTCCTTGCCCACGTAGGGCTGGAGGTCGCGGACACGACGCATCTCGACGAGCGACGCGGGGAGGAAGCCACGGAGGCCGATGTCGAGGATGAGACCACCCTTGACGACCTCGATGACGGTACCGGTGACGATGCCGTCCTCTTCCTTGATCTTCTCGATCGTGCCCCAGGCACGCTCGTACTGAGCGCGCTTCTTGGACAGGATGAGACGACCCTCCTTGTCCTCCTTCTGGAGAACCAGGGCCTCGATGTTGTCACCGACGGAGACGACCTCGTGCGGGTCAACGTCGTGCTTGATCGAGAGCTCACGGGAGGGGATGACGCCCTCGGTCTTGTAACCGATGTCGAGGAGCACCTCGTCACGGTCGACCTTCACGATGACGCCCTCGACGATGTCGCCATCGTTGAAGTACTTGATGGTCTCGTCGATCGCGGCGAGGAACGCGTCCGCGTCGCCGATGTCGTTGACCGCGACCTGCGGGGTGGTGCTGAGGGAGGAGTCGGTGGGGCTCGTCATTAGGAAAAGGGCTCCGGTACGGACATGAAAGTCGTAGGTAATGCCACGCGGAGGGCCCGTATCGCTCCCACCGAAAGCCGGACAGCCAAGAGCACGGCGCACCGGGATCCCGTCGTCCAACGAGAACCGGCGTCCGTCTTGCGACCGTGGGGTCTTCGACAGATGCGAGCGCGACCTGCTCCGTCCGAGGCGCGCAGGCCCGCAGCGCAACTTGTAGCATACGGGGACGGCCAGGCACGGTCAATGCCGAGAACGGCAAGACGGTGGAGCCCAGTACGGATCAGGCCATATCCTCCGGTTGCGCGCCTCGCGGCGGCGCCCGAAGGGACCCTTCCCCGGATGCCACCGCCAGGAGCCGGACCCTGACGGGCCGGTTCGCGGCAGCGGCGCTTCCGCATTCCATACCCTACGCGATGGGCATTGTCACCGTGGCCACCACCCCCCACTCCGACCTCCACGATCTTGACACCGCCGCCCCGGAGGGCGACCTCACCGAGGTCGAGGAGGAGGACGGCGACGGCGCGGTGCGCCGTGCGGCCGGCACCGGGGAGAGCAGCCGCGCCAGCCGCCACTGGTGGGACCGCAACGCCGACGAGTACCAGGACGAGCACGGCGAGTTCCTCGGCGACGACCGCTTCACCTGGTGCCCCGAAGGCCTGGACGAGGCCGACGCCCGGCTGCTCGGCGAGGTCGCGGGCAAGGACGTCCTGGAGATCGGCGCCGGCGCCGCCCAGTGCTCCCGCTGGCTGGCCGCCCGCGGCGCCCGCCCCGTCGCGCTCGACATCTCCCACCGCCAGCTCCAGCACTCCCGCCGGATCGACCTCGGCCGCGGCACCACCCCCGTGCCGGTCGTCCAGGCCGACGCCGCCGTCCTACCCTTCGCCGACGGCTCCTTCGACCTCGCCTGCTCCGCCTACGGCGCCGTCCCCTTCAGCGCCGACACCGCCGGGCTGATGCGCGAGGTGCACCGGGTGCTGCGGCCCGGCGGCCGCTGGGTGTTCTCGGTGACCCACCCCATCCGCTGGGCCTTCCCCGACGAACCCGGCGTCGAGGGCCTCACCGCCGTCTCCTCGTACTTCGACCGCACCCCGTACGTCGAGCAGGACGAGCAGGGCCGCGCCACCTACGTCGAACACCACCGCACCCTGGGCGACCGGGTCCGCGAACTCGTCGGCGCCGGCTTCCGCCTGACCGACCTGGTCGAGCCCGAGTGGCCGGCCGACCTGGAGCAGGAGTGGGGCGGCTGGTCCCCGCTGCGCGGGCGGCTGATCCCCGGCACGGCGATCTTCGTGGCGGAGCGGGGCTGAGCCGCTTGAACCCCGCCTGGCGCGACCTGCCCGTCCGCACCGCCCTGCCCGACCTGCACCGCGCGCTGGACGGGCACGGCACCGCCGTCCTCGCCGCGCCGCCCGGCACCGGCAAGACGACGCTGGTGCCGCTCGCCCTCGCCGGGCTGCTCGGCGACGGCCGGCCGACGCTCCGGGTGCTGGTCGCCGAGCCGCGCCGGCTCGCCGTACGGGCCGCGGCCCGGCGGATGGCCTGGCTGCTCGGCGAGACCGTCGGCGGCCGGGTCGGCTACACGGTGCGCGGCGAACGCCGCGTCGGCCCGCGGACGGTGGTCGAGGTGGTCACCACCGGGGTGCTGCTGCAACGGCTCCAGCGCGACCAGGAGCTGCCCGGAGTGGACGTGGCCGTCCTCGACGAGTGCCACGAACGCCACCTCGACGCCGACACCGCGCTCGCCTTCCTGCTGGACGTCCGGGCGGCACTGCGACCCGAACTCCGGCTGGTCTGCGCCTCGGCCACCTCCGACACCGCCGCCTGGGCCGAACTCCTCGGCGGCGCACCCGTGGTGGAGGCGCACGGGGTCTCCCACCCGGTGGAGGTGGTCTGGGCACCGCCGCCGCGCACCGTCCGGCCCGCCCACGGCACCCGGGTCGACCCGGCGCTGCTGGACCACGTCGCGGCCGTCATCCGGCAGGCCTTGGGCGAGCGGGACGGGGACGTGCTCTGCTTCCTGCCCGGCGTCGGGGAGATCGCCCGCGTGGCGGGCCTGCTCGGCGGGGCGGGCGCCGAGGTGCTCCAGCTGCACGGCCGCGCGCCGCAGGCCGTCCAGGACGCCGCGCTCAGCCCAGCCCCGCAGCGACGCGTGGTACTCGCCACCGCCGTCGCCGAGTCCTCGCTCACCGTCCCCGGCGTGCGCGTCGTGGTCGACGCCGGACTCGCCCGCGAACCCCGCACCGACCACGCCCGCGGCCTGGCCGGACTCGTCACCGTCCGCGCCTCGCTCGCCGCCGCCCGCCAGCGCGCCGGCCGCGCCGGGCGCGAGGCCCCGGGCACTGTCTACCGCTGCTGGCACGAAGCCGAGGACGCCCGCGCCGCCCGCTTCCCCACCCCCGAGATCGCCCTCGCCGACCTCACCGGGTTCGCCCTCCAGGCCGCCTGCTGGGGCGACCCGGACGCCACCGGCCTCGCCCTGCCCGACCGGCCCCCGGCGGGAGCGATGGCCGCCGCCCGGCAGACCCTCCAGGCCCTCGGCGCGGTCTCCCCGGACGGGCGGGCCACCGCGCGCGGGGCGCGCCTGGCCCGCACCGGGCTGCACCCCCGGCTGGGCCGTGCGCTGCTCGACGGCGCGACGGCGGTCGGTGCGCGGCGGGCCGCCGAAGTCGTCGCCCTGCTCTCCGAAGAACCACCGCGCGCGCTCGGGGACGACCTCGGGGCGGTGTGGCGGGCGGTGAAGGATTCCCGGGACCCTTACGCGGGCCGCTGGCGCGACGAGGTCCGCCGGTTGCAGCGTGCCACCTCCGACGAACCTTCGACCCCGTTGCCCGACGCCACCGCCGTCGGACTCGTCGTCGCCCTCGCCTTCCCGGAACGCATCGCCCGCGCGCGGGTCGAGCGGCCCGCCCCCGGCGAGCGCAGCCCGTACCTGATGGCCTCGGGTACGGCCGCCGAACTCGCGCCCGGCACCACGCTCGGCGCGCTGCCGTGGCTCGCCGTCGCGGTCGCCGACCGGCCGGCGGGGGCGCACTCGGCGCGAGTGCTGCACGCCGCCGCGCTGGACGAGGACACCGCCCGCCGAGCCGGCGCGGCACTGCTCACCGGTCGTGAGGAGGTCCACTGGGACACCCGGCGGGGGGAGGTCGTCGCTCGCCGCGTCGAGTCCCTCGGCGCGATCGAACTCGCCGAGCAGCCCCTCGACCGCCCCGACCGGGCACTCGTGCGCGCCGCCCTGCTGGAGGGCCTCACCCGCGAGGGCGTCAGCACCCTGCTGACATTCACCTCCGGTCTCCGCGAACGTCTCGCCTTCCTCCACACCGCCATCGGAGACCCGTGGCCGGACGTCAGCGACGAGGCACTGCTTCAGCGCGCCGACGAATGGCTGGAACCCGAACTCTCCCGCGCCCGCCGCCGCGCCGACCTCGCGAGGATCGACACGACAGCCGCTCTGCAGCGCCTACTCCCGTGGACCACCGGCGAGGCGGGCCGCCTGGACGAACTCGCCCCGGAGCGCATCACCGTCCCCAGCGGCTCGAAGATACGAGTCGACTACACCACCGAACGCCCAGTGCTAGCGGTGAAGTTGCAGGAACTCTTCGGCTGGACGACCACCCCCACCCTGGCCGCCGGCCGCGTCCCCGTCACCATCCACCTCCTCTCCCCCGCCGGCCGCCCCGCCGCCGTCACCGCCGACCTGGAGAGCTTCTGGCGCAACGGCTACCACGCCGTCCGAGCGGATCTCAGAGGCCGCTACCCCCGCCACCCCTGGCCGGAAGACCCGACGACGGCCGAGCCGACCCGCCGCCTCAACGCCCGGAAGTAGCAGCAAGTACAACCCGGTGGGGTGCCTGTTCGGCGGCCAGCAGGTACCCCTGATGAGAGAGGTCACCGGGGCGCGGATCGGTGCCGCGTGCTGCATGGGAAGTCGGCCCGGCCGACTTCCCGTGCAGCACCAGACACCGCCCCCGCGGTCTGCCCGCCGGGGCGGTGGGTCAGAGTACGGCGAGCCGGTCGACCAGCAGCTCCACCCTCCGCTCGGCGAACTCCCTTGGCAGCCGTCCCGCCCGGGTCAGGGTGGCCAGTCCGTGCAGGGACGCCCAGAACAGCTCGGTGAACACTCCCGGGTCGACGCCGTCCCCGGCGACCTCGCCGAGGCTTTCCAGCAGGGCGGCGAAGGCGTCCTTCAGCGGCTCGGGGGTGTCCTCGTGCGCGAAGGCCAGGCCGCCGTCGAGCTGGAAGAGGGCGTCGTAGACCGCCGGGTTGCGTGCGGCGAAGTCGAGGTAGGCGCGGGCGAGAGCGGTGACCCGCTCGCGCGGGCCGTCCGCGGCCGAGGTCGCGGACCGCAGCGCCGCGGCCATCTCGCCGGCGCCGTCGAGGGCGACGGCGCCGATGATCTCGCGCTTGCCGCGGAAATGGCTGTAGAGGACGGGCTGGCTGTATTCGATGCGCTCGGCGAGCCGGCGGGTGGTGACCGCGTCCCAGCCCTCCTGCTCGGCGAGTTCGCGGGCCGTCGCCACGATGAGGCGTTCGCGGTTCGCCCGTTCGCGCTGCTTTCGTTCCTGTACCGACATGACTGGATCCTAGCACCGCTAGACAACCAAGCGGCAGCAGTACTAGCGTTGCCTCATCATCTAGCGGCGCTAGTTCTCAGAGGGGTCATCATGCTCGGCGCACTCAAGGTCGTCACCGTCGTGGTCGTCGGAGTGATGGTGGGGGTGGAGTTCTCCGTCGCCTTCGTCATGAACCGGATCTTCAGCGCACTACCCGAGGACAGTGACCAACTCGGCCGCGCTCACGGGAGCCGGATGCTCGGCGCCGTGATGCCGTTCTGGTACATCGGCTCGCTCGTCCTCGCGGCGCTCTGGGCAGTCACCGGATGGCACCAGCACGGCACCGGTCTCGTCCTCACGGCGGCCGCGCTGCTGATCGTCAGCGTGCTCATGTCCGTCCTGCTGCTCGTCCCGATCAACAACCGGAGCAAGACGTGGACCCCCGAGAACCGGCCCGCCGACTGGAAGGAGCAGGCCAACCGCTGGGACCGCTACCACTACGTCCGCGTCGCCGTCATCATCGCCGCCTTCGCCCTGCTGGCCGCCGCCCTCACCTGAGCCGAAGTCGGCCGCGACGGCACTCGTCGAGCGCCTGCGCCACCGTCCCGCATCCCGCCGTCCCGCATCCCGTCCCTGCGTCAGTGGGCGCCGGTTGCGCGACGGACCGGCAGATCGTAGCGGGGGGGGGGGGGGAGGGGGGGGGGGGGGGGGGGGGGGAAGAAGAGGGGGGGGGGGGGGGGGGGGGGGGGGGGGGGGGGGGGAAGGGGGGGGGGGGGGGTGGGGGGGGGGGGGTGGGGGGGGGGGGGGGGGGGTTTTTGGGGGGGGAGAGG
>NZ_JBVHXY010000031.1:0-88015 GCF_055569215.1 Kitasatospora sp. NPDC029312
GGTAGCGCGGCACGGCGGCACTCGGGTGGGACACCACTGTCCCGAAACTCCCCCGCCGCCGGACGGCGCCGGGGCAGAGTCCTGGGAGCCCCTGCCCCGGTGGGGCCGGGGCCCGCCGGGCCGGGCCGGGACGCCCCAAGGCCCAGGACCGGATCGACGCCGCCCGCAGCCGGGTCGCCGGCAACCCCGTCGCCACCGCCCAACTGGACCGGGCGCAGGCCCTGTTGGACGGCGACGGCCCGCGCCTGCTCGCCACCGCCGCGGCCTTCGAGGCGGCGGGCTGCCCCTACCAGGCGGCGCGTACGCTCCTGCTGGCCGGCGGGGACCACGCCCGCGCCGGCCGACAGGCCCTCGCCGGTCTCGGCCTGCTGCCGGAGGCGGCCGGGTAGCCGCCGAGGGGGGTTGGTAGCCGCCGGGAGGGGCGGGCGGCGGCGCGCCCGCTCAGCGAACCGCCCGCTCCACCAGTGCGGCGATCTTCTCCGCCACCTCCGGCGTCACCTCCGTCAGGGCGAAGCCGGCCGCCCACATCGGGCCGTCGTCCAGCGTGGCCAGGTCGCTGAAGCCGAGCGTGGCGTAGCGCGCCTTGAACTTCTCCGCACTCTGGAAGAAGCAGACCACCTTGCCGTCCAGCGCGTAGGCGGGCATCCCGTACCAGAGCTTCGGTGCGAGCACCGGGGCGGCGGCCGTGACGACGGCGTGCACCCGCTCGGCCACCGGCCGGTCAGCAGCCCACGGGCGCGCCTGGCCGAGGGGGCCCGCCCGGGGTCCGGGAGCTCCTTCCGCGTGCCGGGCGCGCGCGAGGCGCCGTCAGGCGGGCCGCAGCCCGGCGAAGACCACGTCGAAGATCCGCTCCCGGGCCTCCGGGTCGGCCGTCAGCTGATCCGTCGCCGCGCCGACGCCGACGAGCAGGGCGATCAGCTCCGGCAGGCCTACCTCGGGCCGTACGGCACCGACCCGCTGCGCCCCGGCGAGGAGCCCGGACAGCTGGGCCCGCATCAGCGCGGTCGACTCCCGCAGGGAGGCGTGCACGTCCACCCCGGCCTCGGCGAGGGCGCGGGTGAACTCCTGCTTGCCCGCGGACTGTTCGACGACCAGGCGGAAGCAGGCGAAGAAGGCCTCGGCGGGTTCGGCCTCGGCGGCGAGCTGCGCGGTGCGGGCGGTGATCGTCTCCAGTCTGCGGACCATGACCGCCTCCAGCAACGCCTCCTTGGTGGGGAAGTGGCGGAAGAGGGTGCCGACCCCGACCCCGGCGGCGCGGGCGATCTCCTCGGTCGGCACGCCGACGCCGCGGTCGGCGAACACCTCGGTGGCGGCGTCGAGCAGCCTGGCGCGGTTGCGCGCGGCGTCCGCGCGCAGCGGCCGGTCCGCGGCCTCGCCCATGCCGGTCTCCCTCCTGTCCGCGGCGATCACGGACGTACCCCATGGACAACCGGAGTGGTCAGTCCGTGTCGTTCAAAGCGGAGTCGCTGGTCCGATTCCAGTGACACGATCCTTGGGGGTTGATCATGTCCGAAACTCCGTCACCGCGCGAGGTCTTCCGCGCGCTCCTGGACGGCATCACCGAGGGGCGGTTCGGCGAACTGGCCGGGCTCTACGCCGAGGACGCGGTGGTGGAGACCGTGTTCCAGCCGGTCGGCCCGCGCCGCTTCGAGGGGCGGGCCGTGCTCGCGGAGCGGTTCGAGCAGGTCGGCGCGCACTCGCCGCTGGAGCTGCGGGCGCAGAACGTGGTCGTGCGGGAGACCGACGACCCCGAGGTGATCGTCGCCGAGTTCGACTACCGGGTGCTCCACCGGGGCACCGGGCGCTCCTTCGAGATGGCCAACATCCTGGTGCTGCGGGTCCGCGACGGGCTCATCGTGCACAGCCGGGACTACCACGACCACCTGGCCCTGGCCGTGGCCGCCGGCGAGGTGCCCCGGCTGGTCGCGGCGCTGGAGGGCGAGTAGGGGCGCCTGGGGCCCGGGGGCGGCCTCAGGCGCCCCAGGCCAGGCCCTTGGCCTGCCAGTACCCGAACCCCTGGAGCGGATCGCCGTCGAGCGACCACGGCCAGGCGGTGACGGTGTCACCGATCGCGTGGAAGGTGTCGCCGGTCTCACGGACGCGGCCGGCCTGCACGAGGGCGTAGGCCAGCAGGTTGAGGTCGGCCAGGGCCGCCGCGTGGCGCAGGGCGCCCTGGCGCGGCCAGCCGGTCAGGGCCGCGTCCAGCGCGCCGGCGGCCCGGACGTGGGTCCACTGGCGGCGGGCCATCAGACCCTCGACGCCGCCCTTGGCCGTCGTCCGGGTGTACTCGTCGACCAGGGCGGTCAGCTCGACGCCCACGACCGGCGCGGCCGACGGCACCGAGGCCCGGAGCGTGTCGAGGAAGTCCAGCTGGCTGCTGCGCGAGCCGCACTCCTCCGGCGACAGGTACCGCAGCATCTGCAGGTAGGCCTCGCGGTTCCACGGGTCGCGCGCGGTCACCTCGGCCCAGACGGCGAACAGCTCACGCGAGTCGGCACGGATCAGCCGCAGCATCGAGAGCAGCACCACCCAGGGCCCGGGGTCGGCGGGCTCGGCCTCGGCGGCCCGGTAGCACTGGTCGGCGGCGGCGCGGGCGTCCTCCATCCCCCCGCCCTGCCGGCCCCGGACCAACTCGACCCAGGCGTCGAAGACCAGCGCGTCGGCGCTGCGCGGGCGGCGCCGCCGCCAGGACCGGGCGAACGTCGACTGCGCGGCGGACTCGGCGAGCACCGCGAAACGGTGCCCGCGGCGGTCCCAGTCGGTACCGGATTCCTGGAGCAGCCGCTCGACCTGGTCGATCTGGACGTCGTCCGGACCCAGCCTCCCGATGGAGCTCAATTGCCGCCGTACGCGGCCGAGTTGGACGTCGTCGAGCTCCGGCCGCAGACGCGGCCCGGAAGCACGGAGCCTTCGGAATATCGACACGCGCCGCAGCGTAGGACCCCGGAGGGAATTCCGGATAGCCCCGAGAGCCAATCGTTATTCAAAAACGAAAAAGGCCGGACGCGGCGAACTTTTTTTATGAGAAAGGTGATGCCGCATCAGCGGCGGGCGCAATGCGCGCCGGAATTCCCGCCCACCCGCTGCGCTGGGTGGCAGCGCCCGTCCGTCGGGATGCGACGGGTACGGGCGCGCGGTAGGGGTCGTCACCGGACGCGGCGGTGTTTGGTCCCCGGTGAGCCGGTTAGGCGCAGCTGCCGGGAACCGGAAGAGACCCCGAAGGTCGAGGGAGTCGGCATGCCCAACGAGGGTGACCCGCCGGCCCGGCGGTTCGCGGCCAAGTCGTTCGCCGGACTGTTCGCACTGACGGCGGTGGTGCTCGCGGTCCTCGCCGGTGTGGTCAGCGACGACACGGAGACGACCGTGTACTGCGCCGTGGCGGCGCTCCTGTTCGCGCTGCTCGCCGTCGGCACCGGCGTCGAACGGGTGACGGTACGCCGCCGGGCCCGGCGGACGGATGACCGCGCCGGCAGCTGAGAGCGGCCCGACGGTCCGGCCACGTCAGGACCCGTCTTCCCGGTCACCGGCGGCGCCGCCAGCGGCGGCCACGCGTTCCGCCGCCTTCCGTACCTGCCGCTCCGTCTCGGCGACCCGAACGGCGGCGTCGTCCCGCTCGGCCTCGCACCGGGCGAGCGCCGTCGTGGCGGCCTCGCTCCGCTGTTCCGCCTCCCGGAGTTCGGTCCGCGCCCGCTCGACGCGCTGCCCGGCCCGATCGCGTTCGGCGGCCAGCCGCTCCGCCTGGCGGGTCAGCCGGTCACGGTCGCGCAGAGCCGCCCGGCGCGCCTGCTCCGCTTCCGCCAAGGCGGCTTCAGCTCGGGCGGCTTCGGCCCGGGCGGCTTCGGCTTGAGCGCGGCGGCGCCGGGTCTCCTGTTCGGCGGCCGACCGGTCCGGTTCCTCCTCGCGTGCCCGCGGCGGCCGGGGTCGAGCCGTTCGGCCGCGCTGCTGCTTCGGCTCCGTCCTCGCGACCGCCGCGACGTCCGGCAGCGCGGGCAGGGCCGAGGTCTGCCGGACGCCGGCGGTGAGCCGGCCGCCGGCCAGGGCGGCCGCCGCCTCCTCGTCGGCGGAGGCCGCCCGCAGGCTCTCCTCGATCTCCCGCAGCTGCCCCTCGGCCGGCTCGACGCCGCCGGCGGCGGCCGCCTCGCGGGCCCGGGAGGTCAGCGCCGCGACCACCCGGTGCCGACGGGCGGACAGCTCCCGCAGGCTGGGCCCCGCCAGCTCCGCCTGCGCCCGACGAAGGTCCCGGCCCAGGTCGAGGTACGCGCCGAGCTCCGAAGGGTGATCGCGCACCAAGCGGTTGAGGGCGTACGCGGCGACGGTCGGCCGGTGCAGGGCCTTGATCCGGGAGGCGAGATCCCGCTCCCCGGCGCGCCGGGCGTCGGCCGCGGCCTGGTCCCTGGCCCGGGTGAACGCCGACGGCGCCACGCCGTAGAGGGCGTCCGCGACGGTGTCGAAATCCCCGCCCGGCCCACCCGGACCGTCTGGCCCGTCGACCTCGTCCGCCTTGTCCGCCCCGCCCGAGCGGTCCGGCGCCTGGCCGCTCACTGCGCCCGGAGCGCCGCCTCGCAGGCGCGGCACCGCCGGTCCGCCAGCGGGAGCGGGTACCAGGGGTCGCCGGGGCGCAGGGCGCGGTAGTGGGAGTGCTCCATCGCATCGGTGTCGAGACCGCACAGCGTGCGCGGCAGCGGGTCCTCGGGCGCGTCGGGGTCGGCGCCCGCGGCGTGCACCGCGAGCACCACCGGCTCCACGCCGTCCGGGCCGAGGGCCTCGTCCTGCTCCAGCTCGAACAGAACGATGATCGATGCCATGAGTCGAGGATCGGCCGGTTCCGCTCCCTCCACACGCCGGGTGGGCCTTCCGGGGGCTCGGACCGGCCGGTTTCCTCGGCCGCTCAGTGGGTGTGGTCGGGCCAGGGGATGTCGGTGGCCACGGGGGCGGTGTAGTCGACGCCCGGCACCGAGAAGCCGTACAGGCGCCGGACCTCGGCGCGGAACCAGTCGAGGTCGGCGAGGCTCCCGACGGTGGCCGTGGTGGCGGCCTCCCAGCGTTGCGCGACGGCGGCCTGGACGTCGTCGGCGAGCTCCCAGGCGTCCAGCCGGACGCGGCCCTCATCGTCCGTGACGAGCGGCGCCGCGCCGGTCAACTTATCCCCCAGCTCGGCCAGTTGACGCACCGGCGGGATCATTCGCGCACCGAGGACACCGCGCAGCAGTCCGGTGTACAGGGCGATGCCCGGGATGGCGGTGGAGGACTGGGTGACGGCGGCGCCGTTGACGGAGGTCACGGCCCGGCCGCCCACCGCCGCGGCGAGGCGCTCGTTCAGGCCGGGGCGGTGGCCTCCAGGTGCGCCTTGGCCGCGCCGTGTCAGGCGTCGACCACCAGGGTGAGCACCAGGACGGCTTCCGGCTCGGCGTGGTAGCGGTAGTGCAGGGTGCCCCGTAGGGTCTCGCCGCGAACCCCGAGCACGAGGACCACCGGCGAGCCCGGACCGCGCACCGATGATGAGTTTCCCGAGCCGCGCGGGTCTCTACGCCGGACCACGGACGGAAGGCTGGGCCATGCGGAAACTGATCTACGGCATGAACCTGACGCTGGACGGCTACATCGCCGCGGCCGGCGACGACATCGGTTGGAGCGGACCGCCGAGCAACGAATTGTTCCAGTGGTGGCTCGACCTCGAGCAGGCGAGTGGCCTGTCGCTGTACGGGCGCAAGCTGTGGGAGACCATGAGCTCCTACTGGCCGACCGGCGACCAGCAGCCCGACGCCACCCCGGCGGAGATCGAGTTCGCGCGGAACTGGCGGGACACGCCGAAGGTGGTGTTCTCCTCGACGATCGACCAGGTCGACTGGAACACCCGCCTGGTCACCGGCGACGCGATCGCCGAGATCACCCGGCTCAAGGCCGAGGACGGCGGCCCGATGAACATCGGCGGCGCAACGCTCGCCGGGGCGGCCATGCGCGCCGGGCTGATCGACGAGTACGTGATCGCCGCCCATCCGGTCCTGGTGGGCGGCGGCACGCCGTTCTTCACCGCGCTGGACAACTGGGTGAACCTGAAGCTGGTGGAGACGCGGACGTTCCCCGGCGGCGTGGTCCTGACCAGGTACGAGACGAGGCGCTGAGCAGCTTCCCGCTGTCTCACGGCCTGAACGGGGCCTCCTCTCACCGTCGTGGCATCGTGGCATGTCCTCAGGGCCGTACCCCACCCTCGACGACGAACCGCAGACTCCCTTCGGCGGGGTGCGGAACAGCGGCTGCGGCAAGTCCGGCGGACGGGCTTGAGGAATTCACCGAACAGCGGTGGATCACCGTCGAAGGCCCGCAGGCCCCGCGTCACCCCATCACCGAATGAGCCCGTGCCACCGCCGGACAGACGGGACCCAGCGGCCGGTTCCGCCACTCCGCCATCCGCTCGATGACCTGCCCGGTGATCTTCACCGGTTCGGCTGAGGAAGCACGGACTTCCCGGGCTCTGTCACCCGAGTGCCGGGCCGTACTGGCAGCAGCCCCGGACGGCCCGCACCGTGGTGGGAGGGCGATGACCGACAGGACGGTACAGATGGACGCGAACGACTCGGTACCCCGCGTCGTGGTCGGCGTGGACGGCTCGCCGGCGTCACACGCCGCGCTGCGCTGGGCGGCCCAGCACGCCGCACTGATCGGCGGCGTGGTGGAGGCGGTGGGCGCGTGGGAGCCACCGAGCCACCTCGGCTGGTCGGCACCCGTGGTCGACCACACCCTCGACCGGGAACTGGCCGAACGCCGGTTCGCCGATGGCCTCCGGGCCGTGCTCGACGGCGAGCAGCCCGTCGAGATCCGGCGGGCGATGGTGATGGGCGATCCCTCCGACGTCCTGCTGGACGCGGCCCGGGGCGCCGAGGTGCTGGTGGTCGGCGGCTACGGCCGCAGCGGCTTCACCCGGGCGCTGCTCGGTTCGGTGAGCACGCGCTGCGCGCAGCACGCCGGCTGCCCGGTGGTCATCGTCCGGGCGCAGCCGCAGGACTGAGGCCCCGGCTGTCGGGGCTGCTCACGGCCTGGCCTCCTCGTCCGCGTCCCGGCCCCGGAGCGCCGGTCCTTCCTCCCGGGGCAGCTCACGGACCGGGAGCCCGGCGGTGTCGCGGCCGCGCCCAGCGCAGGCGCACAGCACGGCGAAGGCGACGGCGAGTGCCAGTGCCCAGCCCCCGGTGAACGCCCAGAAGAACACGGGCTCGGCGGAGGTCCGCAGGCCGGTCGCCAACAGGGCCAGGGACAGCACGATCAGCGCGAGCACGGTGCGCGGCCGCAGCCCGCTGGTCACGTCCCAGGCCCGGCCGCGCAGCCACAGGCAGAAGCGGCGGAGCACGGTGTCCGGCCGGTGGCCGCTCCGCCGGTCGTCCGTGGTGCTGAGCGGCGGTATCGGCTCCTGCCGGTCCATCCTGGTCGCCTCCTCGCGCGGCCGTCTTCATGATCCGGCGGGGCGGCTTCCCCGAAAAGAGGTTTCCTAACGCAACGGGGCGGCGGCGGGGCCGGCGGCTGCCGTTGCGGGGAGGGCGCGGGCGGCGCAGCATCCTGACCATGGTCATGAGCGACGAGAAGCAGATCGAGGACCTCATCCGGAGCTGGGTCGCGGCCGTGCACGCGGGCGATCTGGAGGGGGTCGTCGCCGACCACACCGCGGACATCGTCATGTTCGACGTACCGCCGCCGTACGAGGGCGTCCTCGGCATCGACGCGTACCGGGCCGCTTGGCCGCCGTTCTTCGAGTGGCAGGCGCAGGGCGCCTCCTTCGAGCTGGAGTCGCTCCGGGTCACCGCGGGGGCGGACGTGGCCTTCGCCCACGCCCTGCTGCGCTGCGGCACCCGGCAGGACCTCGCCGAGCGACCGGCTCAACGGCTGCGGCTCACCGTCGGGCTCCGGAAGGAGGACGGGCGGTGGCTGGTGGCCCACGAGCACCACTCCTTCCCGCTGCCCGGCAACGCGAGGTGAGCTGGTCGGCCGAGCCACACACGGAAGGCCCGTCGGCGGTCGGTCGGACCGGCCGTCACGCGAAGCGGGCCGGCCACCGAGGTGGCCGGACCGCTTCGCGCTCTCGGGAGGCGGGTTCAGTGCCCGAAGAGGTGTCGGCCGCGCCGCCGTCCCGCCTCGCCTCGGACGTCGCCGGCCCGGCCGCCCTGTTCGGCCGCACGCTCCTCCGGCATCACGGGAGCCCGCCGTCCCCCGTCGTCGCCGTACACCGGCCGGTCGGCGGGCTCCACCGGGCGGGCACCGCGGTACGTGTGCCGTCCCGTCCCGCGGGCGTAGCGCCGGGACGACCACATCAGCGCGAGGCCCAGGCACAACAGCAGGGCGAGGGCGACCCCGGACAGGAAGATCCCGAGGCTGTCGAGCTTCACGAGGTCGTTGCCGAGGATCGTCACCTGGTACTCCGGCCCGCCGGAGAGGTTGTCGGCGATCAGGAGCCCGACGAAGGCGCCGGACGCCGCCATCAACAGAAGTCCTAGCAGCAACATGGGGAGTTCCCTTCGGTCCTGTTCTCGGCCCCCGGTTACCGGGCGGCGCCTACCCGGAGGGCGCCGCCCGTAACGTCCGGACCGGGCGGACCGGGCGGAGCGCCAGGCCCGGACGGACCATGGAGGGAGAGAACCCCTGTCGGACTGTTTGGCCCGGTCTGTCCGGTGCATACGCCGTAAGAGGTCCTGGACCGCTTCGAACCGGGCGAGACGATCATGAACGAGCACGAACCCACCACAACCGGCCCTTCGCGGCCGCCGTCCGGACCGTCGATGCTGCTCCACCCGGTGGACGCGGTGACCGCCACCGTCCACCGGGTGCCGGGCGCCGACGCCGTCGGCAGCGCCGTCAACGGCATGTTGGACACCGTCGGTCTGGTGTCGCCCCGGGCACGCCGCATCGCCGCCTACGCCGGCGCCGGGCTGCTCGGCGCGTTGGGCGCCGTCGAGTGGCCGGTGGCAGCGGCCGGCGCGGCGGCCGTCTGGCTGACCCAGCCGCGGCCCGCGGGCGCCGAGGAGCCCGCAGCAGCCCCGGCCGGGCCGAGCCCGCGGAAGCCGGCCTCCACCGGCCAGGGCCGGACGACGGCCAAGAGCCGTCCGACCAAGGCGTCGGGGCCGGCCGCCGCCACGCGCTCCGGCCGCTCGGCCGCCCGTGGCACGACCGGCCGGGCGGCCCAGCGCCGCACCGGCTCGGTGTCCTGAACGGCGGGCCGCCGGATGCTTCCGCGTCTGCTGACCAGACTGTCCGCGACCGGCGCCGGGCTGGCGCTCGCGGTGCCGACGGCGGTCGCCCGCCGCGCCGTCCCGGTCGCCCGGACCGCCGCGCAGGCGGCGTCCGAGGCGGCCGGGGTCGGGGTGCGCACCGGCGCGCACGGCGCCGCGGAGGCGATCGCCACGGCGCGGCGGGTCGGCCGGGTGGCCGTGAACGCCGCCGAGGCCGGCCGGGGGTACTGGCGGGCCGGCTCCCGGCTGCAGCTGCCGCTGCGCCCCGGGCCGGGTGCGGGCCGCCGGGCGCGGAACGTGGAGGCCGCCGCCCGCAAGGTGGCCGTGGGACTGGCCCGACGGCCGGACGTGGTCGCCGCCTATTGGGACGGCGGCCTGGCCCGGCTGGTCGTGCAGCTGACCGAGGACGCCGTCACCGACCGCGTGGTGGGCCGGGCCGCCGAACTCGCCGCCCAGGAGCGGCTGGAGGCGGCCGACGAGGAGGCCGACGAGGACGTTCTGGAGGCGGCCCACCCGGACCGCATCCGCGGTGTCCGCACCCAGGCGTTCGGTCTCGCCTGCGACGCCGTGGGCCTCGCCACCGCCGTCGGAGCGCGGACGATCCACCTGCGGAGCGCCCCCCGGCTGGTCACCGCGGGCGCGGGCCTGCTCACCGAGGATCCGGACGTCCGCCGGGAGCTGCGGCGCCGTCTCGGAAGCACCACCACCGACCTGGTGCTGGCGGCCGCGGGCGCCGCCGCCCACGGCATCGGGCGGTCCCCCACCGCGCTGGTCCTGGACGCGGTGCTCCGCACCGGCCGTCTGCTGGAGGCGGTCGGCGCCGCGGCCGCCTTCGACAACGCCCATGACACCGTCTGCGCGGCGGGCCGGGTCAGCGTGGCGCCCGACCGGAGCGCCCGACCGCCGCTGCGCCCGCTGCCCGCCGAGGAGTACGCCGACCAGGCAGTGGTCGGCACTCTGCTCGGCGCCGCCTCGACCGCGCTGATCGCCCGTGACCTCACGGAGGCCGCCGAGGCCCTGGTCGCCGGGAACCCGAAGGCCGCCCGGTACGGGCCGGACGCCTTCACCGCCGCGCTCGGCACCGAACTCGCCCGCGAGGGCGTGCTGGTCCGCGACCCGGACCGGCTGCGGCGCCTTGAACTCGTCGACACCGTCGTCCTGCACCCGGACGCCCTGCGCGGCAGCACGCGGACGGTCCTTCACGTCCACCCCAACGCTCCCGACTGGGACCACGACCGGCTGTGGCTGGCGGCTTCCGCCGCCCTCGGCACCGCGGAGACCGACACCGAGGGCGAGACGGATACCGACGCCGAGGCCGGAACTGGTACCGACCTTCCGCCGGTCCGCCTGCGCCCCGTTCCCGACCAGCGCGGTTCCGACACCGGGCTGATGATCGCCACCGCCGACGGAGTCGACGTGGGCACCGTCCTGATAGCCCGTGAGATCGACCCGCGCGCCGAGGCCGCCCTGGACGCGGCCCGCCGCGCCGGGCTCCACGTCGTCCTCGCCGACGACGGAACGCTCGGCGACTTCGGCGCTCTGGCCGACCAACTCGTGGGTGCGGAAAGGCCGTTGGCCGAGGTCATCGCCGAACTCCAGCGGGCCGGCCGAGTGGTGCTCACCGTCGCCCATGTCCCCGCCGCCGGCGGCCGGGCGCCCTCTGAGGCCGCCGGCGAGGTCCTCGCCGCCCTGCTCCGCGGCGACCTCGCCGTCGCCGTCACCGATGACGCCGGCGCGGTGGTGTGGGGAGCGGACCTGCTGGCCCTGCACGGGTTGGACGCGGTGTGGCGGCTGCTGGCGGCGATCCCCGCCGCCCGGACGGTGGCCCGGCACTCGACCACGCTCGCCGAGGCCGGCACCGCCCTGTCCGGCCTGCTGGTCCTCACCCGCGGCAGGCGGGCGCACGGCACCTTCCCCATCGCGGCCCGCCTCTCCCCCGTCAACCTCGCGACGGCCGCCGCCCTGTTCTCCGGCTGGCGCGCCGCACTGCGGGTCTCCACCCGGGGCGCCCCGCACCCGCCGCCGCGGATCGCCTGGCACGCGCTGCCGCCGCGCGAGGCGCTGGCCCGGCTGAGAGCCGTCGGGGCCCGGCCCGCCCCTGCCGCACTGCGCACGGCGGGGGACGCCCTGCGCCGGACGGCCCGGCACCCGGTGTTGGCCCCGGCCCGGCAGGCCGTCCACCTGGCCGGGGCGGTGCGCGCCGAACTGGACGACCCGCTCACGCCGATCCTGCTCGTCGGGGCGACGGCGTCCGCCCTGCTGGGCTCGCCCGTGGACGCCCTGCTGGTGGCCGGAGCCATGACCATGAACGCGCTGGTCGGCGGGGTGCAGCGGCTCAGGGCCGAAAACGCCATCTCCGCCCTGGAGCTGGCGCAGCGTCAGGTCGCGCACGTGGTCCAGGACGGACGGACCGGCACGGTGGACGCCGCCCGACTGAGGCCCGGTCAGCTGATCGAGCTGACCACCGGTGAGGTGGTGCCCGCCGACGCCCGGTTGCTCGACGTCGACGACCTGGAGGTCGACGAGTCCGCGCTGACCGGCGAGTCGCTTCCGGTCACCAAGCAGGTGGACGCCACCCCCGAGGCTCCGGTCGCCGACCGGCGGTGCATGGTGTTCGAGGGCACCACCGTGGTGGCCGGGCAGGCCCGGGCCGTCGTGGTGGGAACCGGCCGGGACACCGAGGCCGGCCGCGCCGCCCACCTCGCCGCCCGGACGCCCCCGCCCGGCGGCGTTCAGGCCCGGCTGCGTCAACTGACCGATCGCAACCTGCCGTTCACCCTGTTCGGCGGCGCGGCCGTCGCGGCGCTCGCCCTGCTCCGGGGCCGCCCGGTCCGCGAGGCCGTCCAGGGCGGGCTCGCGGTTGCGGTGGCCGCCGTGCCGGAGGGGCTGCCGCTGGTGGCGACCGTCGCCCAGCTCTCGGCCGCCCGCCGGCTCAGCCGGCACGGGCTGCTGGTGCGCACCCCGCGGGTGCTGGAGGCGCTGGGCCGGATGGACACCGTCTGCTTCGACAAGACCGGCACCCTGACCGAGAACCGCCTGCGGGTCAGCCGGATCGGCACGGCGGACGGCCGCCTCCACCCGAGCGACGCGCCCGAGGCCGAAGCCGTCCTGCGGATGGCCGCCCGGGCCTGCCCGCCGCCCGACGACGGACTGGTCGCCCACGCCCACTCCACCGACGAGGCGGTCCTCGCCGCCGCCCCCGAACCGGCCTGGACCGCCGCCCAGAGCCTGCCGTTCGAGGCCAGTCGCGGCTACGCCGGTGCCACCGGTACGGACCGGGACGGCCGCCGGCTGCTGGTGGTCAAGGGCGCGCCGGAGGTCGTCCTGCCGGCCTGCACCGACGCCGGGGACGGGATGAGCGCGACGGTCACCGCCCTCGCCGACGAGGGCCTGCGGGTGCTCACCGTCGCCGCCCGGGACTGGGACGGCGACGACCAGGCGCTCGACCTGCCGCTGGGACAGCTGCGCCTGGTCGGCTTCGTCGCGCTCGCCGACACCCCGCGCGCGGGCTCGGCGGCCCTGATCGACGGCCTGCGGCGGGCGCAGGTGCGGCCCGTCATGCTCACCGGCGACCACCCGGCCACCGCCCGGGCCGTTGCCGTCTCCCTGGGCTGGCCCGAGGACGTGGAGCTGGTCACCGGTGAGGACCTGGCCGCCCTGGACCGGGCCGGACGGGCCCGGCGGCTGCGTGACTGCGGCGTGGTCGCGCGCGTCGCCCCCGAACAGAAGCTGCAGGTCGTCGAGGCGCTGAGGGAGGCGGGCCGGGTGGTGGCGATGGTCGGCGACGGCGCGAACGACGCGGCCGCGATCCGCGCCGCCGACATCGGCGTCGGCGTCGCCGCCCGCGGCTCGGCGGCCGCGCGCAACGCGGCCGACCTGGTCATCACGGGCGACGAGCTGACGGCCCTGACCGACGCCGTCGCCGAGGGGCGCGCGCTGTGGCGCAGCGTGGCGGACGCGATCAGCATCCTGATCGGCGGCAACGCCGGTGAGATCGGCTTCTCGGTGCTCGGCACGCTGCTGTCCGGCAGCGCGCCGATGTCGACCCGGCAGATCCTGCTGGTCAACCTGCTCACCGACATGTTCCCGGCGATGGCGATGGCGGCCACCCCGCGCGACACCGACAGCCCGGCCGCTCGCAACGGCCAGGGCAGCCAGGGCAGCTCGGACAGCCCGGACGGCCCGGACGGCCGGGAGGCTCCCGGCACCCCGTCCGACGACACCGTCCCGTCGGCGTCCGAGGGCATCTCGGCGCTCGGTGAGCCGCTGAGCCGGCAGATCCGCCAGCGCGGCATGGTCACCGCGCTCGGCGGGGCCACCGCCTGGCTGATCGGCACCGTCACCCCCGGCTCGGCGCGGCGCACGAGCACCATGGCCCTGTGCGGCGTGGTCGGCGCCCAGCTCGTCCAGACGCTCAGCGACCGGCGGAGCAGTGGGCTGGTCGTGGTGACCGTCCTCGGTTCCGCGGCGGCGCTCGCGGTGCTCGTCCAGACCCCCGGTGTCAGCCGGTTCTTCGGCTGCACCCCGCTGGGGCCGGTCGGCTGGGCGGGTGTCGCGGCCGCCGTCGGCGTGGCCGCCGTGGCGCCGCGCCATGTCCCCGCCGTGGAGCGGCTGTTGGTCCGCGCCGCGGCACACGGGGCGGCCGCCGTGCGGCACCGTCGGAGCGGGTGACCGCGGGCAGCCCACCCGGCCGCGCGACGGCAGCGCGCCCGGGGGCCTTGCTCCGATGGGGTTGCTCCGCCCTCGCACGGAGGGAGGATCGCGTGGACCTGCACGCCCGTGACGGGCGTTTCGCACTAGGTTGCCCGCTATGGACGGAAACCAGGGTAGCGACACGTCTTCCGCGGGCCTGCCGGACTCCGGCGAACGGACGCGGGCGCGGGCGCGGACGGGCGCGAGCGGACCGCCGCCCGGGGTGCGTGCCGCGCGGGCCCTCGACCGGCGCCTTCCGCTCATGGAGGCCGGCAAGGAACTGCTGCGCAAGGTGTTCCCGGACCACTGGTCGTTCCTGCTCGGCGAGCTGGCGCTGTACAGCTTCGTCGTCCTGCTGCTGACCGGGGTCTTCCTCACCTTCTTCTTCAACCCGAGCATGAGCGAGATCGACTACCACGGCTCCTACCTGCCGCTGCGCGGCGTCCGGATGTCCGAGGCGTACGCCTCGACCCTGCGGATCAGCTTCGAGGTGCGCGGCGGCCTGCTGGTCCGTCAGATCCACCACTGGTCCGCGCTGCTGTTCACCGCGTCGATCTGTGTGCACCTGCTGCGGGTGTTCTTCACCGGCGCCTTCCGTCGCCCGCGCGAGTTGAACTGGGTGATCGGGGTGACGATGTTCACCCTGGCGCTGCTGGAGGGGTTCTCCGGCTACTCGCTGCCGGACGACACCCTGTCGGGCACCGGGCTCAGGATCGCCGAGGGCGTCCTGCTCTCGGTGCCCGTCGTCGGCACCTACCTCAGCTTCTTCGCCTTCGGCGGCGAGTACCCCGGGCACGAGATCGTCCCACGGCTCTTCACCCTGCACATCCTGCTGGTGCCCGGCGTGCTGCTGGCCCTGATCGGGGCGCATCTGACGCTGGTGGTGGTGCTGAAGCACACCCAGTGGGCGAAGCCCGGCCGGACCAACCGGAACGTGGTGGGGCAGCCCTTCTTCCCGCAGTTCCTCGCCCGCACCACCGGCCTCGCGTTCACGATCGCCGGTGTCCTGGCGCTGTCCGCCGTGCTCGCGGAGATCAACCCGATCTGGCGGTACAGCTCCTACCGGCCCGACGTCGTCGGGGCCGGCGCCCAGCCGGACTGGTACATCGGCTTCATCGAGGGGGCACTGCGGCTGATGCCGGCCGCGGAGACCGGGGTGGTGGGGCACACGGTGTCGTGGAACGCGTTCCTCCCCGCCCTGGTGGTGCCCGGTCTGCTGTTCGGGGCGCTGTTCGGCTACCCGTTCCTGGAGCGGTGGCTCACGCCTGACGGCGGGGAGCACCACCTGTGCGACCGGCCGCGCAACACGCAGACCCGCACCGGGCTTGGGGTGGCCGGGATCGTCTTCTACGCGGTGCTGCTGATCGCCGGCGGCAACGACGTGATCGCGTACGCCTTCGGCGTCTCGGTGAACGCGCTGACCTGGGTGCTGCGGGTGTCGGTGTTCGTGCTGCCGCCGCTGTCCTTCATGGTCACCCGGCGGCTCTGCCTGGCCCTGCAGGCCCGGGACCGGGCCCGGCTGCTGGGGGGGGACGAGACCGGCCGGATCGGGCAGTCGACCTACGGCGGCTTCGTCGGGGGCCACCGGCCGGTGTCGGCGGCCGAGCGCTACGCGATGCTGGTGCGCGAGGAACCGCTGTCGCAGTCGCCGCCGGTGGACGCGCCGCGGACGGAGCGGGTGCGGGCCGCGCTCGGCTCCTGGTACTACGGGGACGGGGTCGCCGTGACCACGCTGGAGCAGGAGGAGCGCCGGGTGGAGGCCGTCCTGACCGCACCGGAGCACCCCCGGCCCGAGGAGCCGGCCGGTCCGCCCCGGGGCGGGCCGCTGGGCCGGCTGCTCCGCCGGATCAGTCCCCGCCGCCGTGGTCGCGGTACTGGAAGGTGAACCCGAAGACGGAGACGGCGAGCACCAGGCCCCCGACGACGAGCAGCCACCGGGCGTAGACCAGGCCGAGCGCGAAGACCGTGACCCCCACCGCCGCGAGCACGGGGTAGCCGCTGCGGGGCGGGAAGAAGCCCAGCGGGCCGGTGGCCTCGGCGACCTCGGCGTCCTTGCGGTCCTGCGGCCGGCCGCCGCCGTGCCGCTGGTGCTGGACGAACCAGAACAGCGCGACCAGTCCCGACATCAGGAACGCCACCGTCAGGATCGCCTTGCCGGCCGGTTCCCGGGCCCAGAGCCCGTAGATCAGCCCGGTCACCGCGAAGAACACGGTCATGATGGTGAACAGCCAGCCCTCGTTCCTCATCGCCCGCCCTCCTGTCCGCCCTGTCCGCGCCGTCCGCCCTGGCTGCCTTGGCCGCCGTACGGTAGGTCGGTTCCGCCGCCCGGCCGCTGCTCCGTGCCCACCTCCGGGTGGTGCAGGTCGAACGCCGGCGACTCCGAGCGGATCCGGGGCAGCGCGTGGAAGTTGTGCTCCGGCGGCGGGCTCGACGTCGCCCATTCGAGTGAGCGGCCCCAGCCCCAGGGGTCGTCCTGGCCGACCGGGACGCCGTGCCGGGTGGTGGTCCAGACGTTGTAGAAGAACGGCAGATTGGAAACCCCGAGCAGGAACGAGCCGATCGTGGCGAGCACGTTGAGGGAGGTGAAGCCGTCCACGTCCAGGTAGGTCGCGTAGCGGCGCGGCATCCCCTGGGCGCCGAGCCAGTGCATCACCAGGAAGGTGGCCTGGAACCCGACGAAGAGGATCCAGAAGTGCACTTTGCCGAGCCGCTCATTGAGCATCTTCCCGGTCAGCTTCGGCCACCAGAAGTAGAAACCCGCGAAGGTCGCGAACACGACCGTCCCGAACAGGACGTAGTGGAGGTGGGCCACCACGAAGTAGCTGTCGGTGACGTGGAAGTCCACCGGCGGAGCGGCCAGCAGGATGCCGCTCAGCCCGCCGAACAGGAAGGTCACCATGAACCCGATCGACCAGAGCATCGGGGTCTCGAAGGACAGGGAGCCGTTCCACATCGTCCCGACCCAGTTGAAGAACTTCACCCCCGTGGGCACCGCGATCAGGAAGGACATCATCGAGAAGAACGGCAGCAGCACCTGTCCGGTGGCGAACATGTGGTGGGCCCACACCGACATCGACAGGGCGGTGATGGCGATGGTCGCGCCGATCATCCCGTAGTAGCCGAACACCGGTTTGCGGCTGAAGACGGGGATGACCTCGGTGACGATGCCGAAGAACGGGATCGCGACGATGTACACCTCGGGGTGGCCGAAGAACCAGAACAGGTGCTGCCACAGCAGCGCCCCGCCGTTCGCCGGGTCGAAGACGTGCGCGCCCAACTTGCGGTCCGCCTCCAGCATCAGCAGGGCGGCGGTGAGCACCGGGAAGGCCAGCAGCACCATGATCGAGGTGAACAGGACGTTCCAGCTGAAGATCGGCATCCGGAACAGGGTCATCCCCGGGGCCCGCAGGCAGGTGATGGTGGTGATGAAGTTGACCGAGCCCAGGATCGTCCCGAGACCGGCCACCACCAGGCCGAACGCCCACAGGTCCGGGCCCGTCCCCGGCGCGTGGGCCGGGCCGTTCAGCGGGGCGTAGGCGAACCAGCCGAAGGCCGGGGCCCCGTAGGTGGTGAGGAAGCTGCTGAGCACCATCAGCCCGCCCAGCAGGAAGGCCCAGTAGGTGAAGGCGTTCAGCCGGGGGAAGGCCACGTCGGGCGCGCCGATCTGCAGCGGCATGATCGCGTTGGCGAAGCCGGCGAAGGTCGGGGTGGCGAACAGCAGCAGCATGATCGTGCCGTGCATGGTGAACAGCTGGTTGTACTGCAGGTTCGACAGAAACCCGGTGTCGGGGCCCAGCAGTTGCGTCCGCATCAGCAGCGCCATGGCGCCGCCCGCCAGGAAGAACCCGAAGGCGGTCGCCAGGTAGAGGTTCCCGATCACCTTGTGGTCGGTGGTGAACAGCCACCGCAGCAGCGTGCTGCCACGCCGGACCCGGACCTGGGCGCGCGACGGCGCGGTGTCGGACGCAGTCATGAAACCTCCGCGACGGAGCCGATGACGCGCCCCGCGCCGGCGCCCCGGGTCGTCGTCCTCCACGGAGTACACGGCTTCGCGCGCCGGGAGCGACCCTAGCGTCGGCGCCCCGGCGCGCCGGGGCGCCACGCTGCGGCACCACCGCCGCCGTCGCCCCGGGTCCCCCGTCCGAGTGCGGATCCTCCCCGCCGGGGCCCACCCTGGTGAGGAACGCGCGTCACCGCACCCGGCCGCCCGACCCAGCAGCGGGCCCGACCGAGAGGAAGCCGTCATGGCCGCACGGATCGCCTACCGGCGCATCTACGAGGAGACCTCGCCCGAGGACGGGCGGCGAGTCCTGGTGGACCGCGTCTGGCCGCGCGGGATGAAGAAGGAGGACGCCCACCTGGACGAGTGGCTGCGCGACGTCGCCCCGTCGACCGGGCTGCGCCGCTGGTACGGCCACGACCCGGACCGGTTCGCCGAGTTCCGCCGCCGCTACCTCGCGGAGCTGACCGACGCCGAACACCGCGAGGCCGCCGGCCACCTGCGCGACCTCGCCGCCCACGACCGGCTCACCCTGCTGACCGCCACCAAGGACCCGGACCACAGCCAGGCGGCCGTGCTCGCCGAGTGGCTGGCGAAGAAGGGGACACGGTGACCGGCGCCGGGCCGCCCGGGACATCGCGCCGTTCGACCCGCTGCCGGAAGCGCTGACGCCGGAGCAGGAGGCAGACTCTCCTCGCCGTCTGGAAGCGGCGCTGATCCGGTCGGCCGCCCGGATCGCCACCCGGCAGCGGAGCTCGGGGCGGTCGGTCAGCCGCGGGCGGTGAAGCGGCGGCGCCCGACGACCACCGCCACCGTCAGCGGGACGGTCGCGACGGCGGCCGTGCCGAAGACCGCGTCGAACCGCCCGTGCCCGGCCGCGCCGCCGCCGAGCGCGGCGCCCAGGGCGCTGCCGACGAACAGCGCCGCGACGTAGCAGGAGACCGCCGTCCCGCGCGCCTCGGGCACCGTCGAGGTGGCCCACGCCTGGAGCGTCGAGTGCAGGAACGCCCAGCCGGCGCCCAGCAGCAGGGCCACCAGGGCGTACGTCCCCACACCCGGTGCGACGGCCGCCGCCGTGTATCCGACGACCGTGACCGCGCCCCCGATCGCGGCCAGCCCGTGCGCCGGGATCCGGCGTGTCAGCGGCTTGACGGCGCGGGTGAACACCAGCGTCCCCGCCCCGTACAGGGCGGTGAGGGCGCCCGCCGCGGCATCGCTGACGCCGCGGTGCTGCAGGGCGGGAGCCACGAAGGTCAGGCCGCCGAGCAGCACCGCTCCCTCGATCACGCCGAGCGCGGTGACGACGTAAGCGAAGCGGCTGCGCAGGACGGCGCCGAGTTGCCCGGCCAGGCTGCCGGCCGGGGCGCGCTGCGGCTCGACGGCGCGCCGCAGCGCGACCGCCGCAGCGGCGGCCACGACCGCCGGTACGACGAACACCAGGCGCCAGCTCAGCCAGTCGGCGACCGCACCGGCGAACAGCGCGGCCAGCCCGCTGCCGAGGCCGAGCACCGCCATCAGGTCCGCGAGCGCGCCCTGCCGGCGCTCGGGCGCGACCGCGTCGCCGACGAAGCTCAGCGAGGACGGGACGACGGCGCCGAAGGCGAAGCCGGCCACGACGCGCAGCGCGGTGAGTACCGCGAGGTTCGGTGCGGCGGCCGAGGCGAGGCCGGCGAGCGCGGCGAGGACCAGGGCCGCCCGGATCACGCGCAGCCGTCCGATCCGGTCGGACAGCACACCCCAGAAGGGCTGTGACAGGCCGTAAGCGAGTGCGTAGCCGCCGGCCACCGCCACCGCGGCGGTCAGCGGGACGTGCAGGGCGGCCGCCACGATGACCAGCACCGGGCCGATGGCGAAGCGGTCGAGGTTCGCCGTGAACGCGGCGGCGGTGAGCGGCCGCGGCACCCGGACGTCCGGGCGGGCGGCGGCCGGATCCAGCGAGGGGGTGGTCGTCGTCATGTGTCCCATCGTCGGTGCGCCGCAGGGCCTCCCCGGCCGTCAGGCGTGGACGGATCATCCTGGGAGCGGGAGTAACAGGCTCGGCCGTGACGGTCCTCGGCCCGGCCGCCGCCGCCCCTCGGCGGGGACATACCCTGGGGGCCACCATGAACGATCGTGAAGCACAGCGCCGGGCGGCACTCGGCGCCTTCCTTCGCTCGCGGCGGCACCGCCTGACCCCGGGCGACGTCGGCCTGACCGGCGGCCCCCGGCGCAGGACGCCGGGGCTGCGCCGCGAGGAGGTCGCGCTGCTGTCGGGGGTGAGCGTGTCCTGGTACTCCTGGCTGGAACAGGGACGCCCGATCGCCGCTTCGGCCCAGGTCCTCGACGCCCTGGCCACCACCTTGCGGCTGACCGCCGCCGAACGGCGCCACGTCTTCGACCTGGCCGGCGAGAGCGACTCGGCGCCGGACCACCCGGCGGCCGAGGGCTGCCCCGCCGTCGGCGACCACCTGCGCGCCACCGTCGCGGCGCTGTCCCCGACCCCGGCCTGTCTGCTGGACCGGCACTGGGACATCCTCGCCCACAACGCCTCCGAGGCGGCCATCTACGGCGGGCTGGACGGAATCCCGGTCGAGCGGCGCAACATGATCTGGCTCTACTTCGGCTGGCAGCCGATGCGCACCGTGTTGAAGAACTGGGAGGCGGAGTCCTGGGCGGTGCTGGCGCAGTTCCGCGCCTCCGCGGACCGGCACCCGGGCGACCCGCGCTTCGCCGAGATCGTCGCGGACGTCTCGGCCGCCGACCCGGGATTCCCCGCGCGCTGGGAACGCCATGACGTGGCGGGCTTCACTCCGGCGCTGAAGCGTTTCAGCCACCCGCGGCTCGGCTACCTGACGTTCCGCCAGGCCAAGTTGATCGCCGCCGAGGATCCGGACCTGCACCTGGTGGCACGCCACCCGGCCGACCCGGCCACCCGCCGGGCCGTCGAGCGGGCCGCCGCGGACGCCGAGCCGGGGCGGGTGGGACGGGCACCGGTCGGGCCGGCCGGCTGACCGGCGGCCGTCGAGCGGTCGGGCCTCGGGAACCGAGTCCGCACCGTTACGGGCGGTAGCCGCGGGCCAGGTATGGGTCGGGCCGGAACGGGCACACGCGGACCCGAACCATCCACTCCGCCCGGGAGGCCGTACCGGTGGTGACGGCCCTCCCCCGACTCCGGAGCCTGCCATGACCGACCGGGAAACCTCGACCGGCGACGACCTCGAGACCGCGGTGCGCCGGGAGCGACGCGCCTACGAACCGGACGGCGAGCAGCCGATCGCCGGCTACCTCGCCGCCATGGCGGTGTACCTCGGCAGCACCGGGGCGCTCGCCGCCCTGGCCCGGCGTACGGGGCGGCCGCTGCCGCAGCCCGGCCCCTGGGACGTGCTGCTGACCGCGGGCGCCGTGCACCGGCTGTCCCGGCTGCTCACCAAGGATCCGGTGACCAGCCCGTTCAGGCTGCCGTTCGCCCGGTTCCGCGGCCAGGCCGGTCCGTCCGAGCTCAACGAGGAGGTGCGCGGCACCGGTGCGCGCCGCGCCGTCGGCGAGCTGATCACCTGTCCGTTCTGCACCGGCCTGTGGATCGCCACCGGCCTGACCGGAGCGTCGGTGCTGGCTCCCGGGGCGACCCGGCTCGTCTGCTCCGGGCTGACCGCGCTCACGGTCGCCGATCTGCTGCACTTCGTCCGGGTCGGTCTCCAGAAGGCCGTGGAGTAGGCCCTGCCTGGTCACGCCGTCCGCCCGTCGGCGGCCCGCCGACGGGCGTCAGCGGAGCAGCCGTCATCGGAGCAGCACGGCCAGCAACTCCGTGAGGGTCGGGCCGGCGTCGGCCGGGTGGCGCAGCTGTTTGCCCGGGAGCACCTGGTAGCGGTTGGCACGGCCCCGGCGCTCATGGGTGAGGTAGCCGTCCCGCTCCAGGTCGGCGATGATCCGTTGCACCGCCCGGTCGGTGAGCAGGCAGTGGGCGGCGATGTCGCGCACCCGGATGCCGGGGTCGCGGGTGATCTGCACCAGGACGCGGGCGTGGTTGGTGAGGAAGGTCCACCCCACGCCCGTCGGCCGACCGGTCGTGGTCTCGGGGGGCGGTCCGGTGCCCGTCGCCGTGGCGGCGCGGGGGCGGGGGGTGGAGGGCCCTGGCACGAGGCGTGGTCCGGGCACGTCAGAGGCTGCTGAGCAGTTGCGGGGCGAGGACCTTCACCATGGTGTTGGTCCAGCGCATCTGACGGAGCGTCTGCGGGTGGCAGTCCGCGGCGATGGCGAGCAGCGGGGTGTCCCGGGTGGCCTGCGCGCCCTGCGCGAGCATCTCCCAGTACAGCGAGTTCCCGGCGGCGCCGAGATGGAGCTCCCGCAGGTCGTGCAGCAGGAGCAGGCCGGGTTCGGGGCGGCGGCCGAGCGCCGCGGCGGCCTTCTCCCGGAGCTGGCCGATCGGGCCGGGGGTGGGGTCGTCGTCGGGCCCTGGAAGGTCGAGGTCGTGGGCCCGGGCGGCCTCGGCGATCCGGCGGCTGTGCTCGCGCGACCAGCGGGCGAGGTCGGTGGTGACGTGGTGGACCTCGTGTTCGGCGCTGTGGCGCTCCGCCGCGGCGAGCAGGTCCCGCTCCAGGCGGCGCTCGCCGTCGTGGAGCGCGCGCAGGGTGAGGGTGATGGCGCTCATGTCCGGTTCTCCCCGGGGTCGGTGTGCTGGGTGGCGAGCGCCGTCGGATCGCCGGTGGTGGGGGTCGTCAGGGTCGGGTCGGCGGGGGCGGAGGCGGTGGTGGTGGGCGCGGGAGCGGGGGTGCCGCCGCCGCGTTCGATCAGGGTGATCCGGGCGGCGGCGGTCTTGAACAGCGGCTGCTTGGACACCGGGTCCCAGTCGGTGACGGTGGTCTCGTTGGCGGCCCGGCCCGCCTCCGGCCCGGCCGGGCGGTCGCCGCCCGGTGTGTCCCAGTAACCGTAGTGGAAGGGCAGGAACACCATGCCGTCGCGGATGCCGGTGATCCGCAGTCGCCCGCGCACCGACCCGCGCGGGCTGGTGACCTCGACGAGGTCGCCCTCGCCGAGGTGGCGGGCCAGTGCCTCGACCGCGGAGAGCTCCACCCAAACCTCGGGGGCGGCGGCGTCCAGTTGCGGGGCACGGCCGGTCTTGGTGCGGGTGTGGAAGTGGTACAGGGTACGGCCGGTGGTCAGCTGCAGCGGGTACTCGGCGCTGGTGTCCTCGTGCGGCGGCAGGTACTCGGCGGCCTTCAGCACCGCCTTGCCGTGCGGGTTGAGGGCCCGGTACTCGGTCTCCGAGACGGCGGCGCCGGTGACCAGGTCCTTGCCGTACGTCTCGCAGGTGTCGGGGGCGGCCCAGCTGATGCCTTCGGTGTAGAGCCGTTCGGTGCCCTCGGGTGCCTCGTCGGTGCAGGGCCACTGGATGCCGCCGGCGCCGCGGAGCTTCCGGTAGCTCAGGCCGCTGTAGTCGCAGGGCCGCCCGCGGCTGCACGCCTTCCAGGCCTCGAACGCCGATTCCGGGTCGTGCCAGTGGACGAGGGGGCCGTCGTCGCGGTCCCGGAAGTCCATCCGGCGGGCGTAGTCGAGCAGGATGTCCAGGTCCGGGCGGGCCTCGCCGGGCGGTTCGACGGCCTTCTCGGAGAGGTGGACGGTGCGGTCGGCGTTGGTGAAGGTGCCGGTCTTCTCCGCCCAGGTGGCGGCCGGCAGGACGACGTCCGCGAGCCGGGCGGTCTCGGTGAGGAAGAGGTCCTGGACGACGGTGAACAGCCGCTCCTGGCCGAGGATGCCGCGGATGCGGTGGAGTTCCGGCAGGGAGACGGCCGGGTTGGTGCCCGAGATCCAGAGCATCCGGATGGAGCCCTGCTCGGCGTAGCGGAAGATCTGCATCGCCGGGGTGGGCGGCGTGTAGTGCGGGATCCGTTCGGGTTCGACGTTCCAGACCTCGGCGAGGTCGGCGACGTGCCGGTCGTTCTCCCAGTTGCGGAAGCCGGGGAGGTCTCCGTTGGCACCGCATTCGCGGGTGTTCTGGGCGGTGGGCTGGCCGTTCATCTGGAGCACCCCGCAGCCGGGGCGCCCGAGCATGCCGCGGATCAGCTGGAGGTTGTTGACCTGGCAGGCGGCGGCGGTGGCCTGGTGGGACTGGTAGACGCCCTGGAGCACGGTGGAGAGCAACTTCTCCGCGCCGCCGAGGAGTTCGGCGGCGCGGCCGATGTCCCGGGCGGGGACGTCGCAGATCGACTCGGCCCAGCCCGGGGTGCAGCGGGCGACGCGTTCGGCGAGTTCGTCGAAGCCGACGGTGTGCCGTTCGATGAAGTCGCGGTCGATCCGGTCGGTGCGGATGAGCTCGTGCAGCAGGGCGTTGAGCAGGGCGACGTTCGTCCCGGCGCGCGGGGCGAGGTGGACGTCGGCCCGGCGGGCGACCGGGGTGGGGCGCGGGTCGACGCAGACCAGGCGGGGCGGCTCGGGGCCGGCCAGCCGGTCGAGGACGCGCATCCACAGCACGGGCTGGGTCTCGGCCATGTTGTGGCCGAACAGGGCCAGGGTGTCGCAGTGGTCCACGTCGGTGTAGGAGGCGGGCTGGCCGTCGCAGCCGAAGGTCTCCTTCAGCGCTTCGGCGGCGGTGGAGGTGCACAGCCGGGTGTTGCCGTCCAGGTGGTTTGTGCCGATGCCGGCGCGGGCCAGCACCGCCAGGGTGTAGTACTCCTCCAGGAACAGCTGGCCGGTGGTGTAGAAGCCGATCGAGCCCGGTCCGCGGTCGCGCAGCAGCTGCTTCGACCGGGCGACCACGACGCTCATCGCGGTGTCCCAGTCCGTCTCCACCAGCCGCCCGTGCTCGCGGACCAGCGGGCGGGTCAGGCGGTCGGCGGCGTGGTTGGCCTGCCAGCCGAACAGGTCCTTGGGCCCGAGCCGGCCTCGGTTCACCCGGTCGCCGGCCCGTCCGCGCACTCCGGCGATCCGGCCGTCCAGGACGGCGACGTCCATGGCGTCGCCGTTGGAGTGCAGCAGTGATGCCGTGCGCACCCACCGCTCCACCCGGTCGGCGGTGACGCCGGGCTGCAGGAAGGTGTCGACCCGTGCCGGCCAGGAGTCGCCGGGGCCGTAGGGGGTGCGGTCGCCCCACGGGTCCGCGATCCGGTCCACTCGCTCCCGCATCTCCCACCTCCGAGATTCAGTGGGCGGGCCCGGCTCCCGGGCCCGCCCCCGTGGTTCAGGACCTGCCGCGGCCGGTGACGAAGTCCCGGGCCCGGTCCACGAGTCCAGCGCCGGGCGCGAGCAGCTTGTTGGCCGGCGGGGTGTCCGGGGCGGAGGGGTGGGGCCGGGTCGGGGCGAGCTTCTTCGCCGTCCGGATCTTGTCACCGAGGTCGGCCAGCGCCTGGGGGGAGCAGACCTCGGCGAGCGCGGGGAAGAGGTTCCGCTCCTCGTCGGCGATGTGCTCCCTGACCTCGGACACCACCTTGTCGACGAGGGGGTCGAAGCGGCTGTCGGTGACCTCCATGCCCTCCAGCTCCTTCAGCAGCCGCTCGACCGTCGCGTGGTCGGAGATCTCCTTGTCCGCGATCGGCCCACCTCCGGGCACATGTTCGCGCACCGCGGGGTAGAGGTACTCCTCCTCGGCCACCGAGTGCCGCACCAGCTCGATCGTGAACTCGTCCACGATCTTGCGGCGCCGTTCGTCGCCGGCCGGCAGCGCCTGGACCTTGTCGAACAGCTCCTCCACCTCGCGGTGATCGGTCGTCAGCTCCGCGATGACGTTTCCGCCGTGTCCCATGCTCCTCGTCCCTTTCCTTCCCCGCCGTCGGTTCATCGGCGGGCTGCCGCTCGGCTGCCCCCGCGCGCCGTGGTGAAACCCGGGTTCACACGAGCGGCGGCGCACCGGGCGTCACGCGGGGCCCGGGAGCTCGCGGACCGGGTCAGCCGGGCCCGGGTCAGCCGGGCCCGGGTCAGCCGGGCCCCGGATCAGGCGAGCCCGGGATCGGGGGCCGGGCGAGAGGCCGGGCGAGCGGGCCGGGTCAGCCCTCCAGCGCGTCGGCGATGCGGTGCAGTACGCCGCCGGAGGTCGGGTGGCGCGGCGCGGTCTCGCGTACGGCCTGCATCCGCTCGCCCATCTCCCGCAGTTCCTTGCGGCCGAGCACGGCCCGCACCCGGGGGAACCAGTCGGCCTCCTCCTGCGCGATGTGCCGTTCCACGGTGTCGATCAGGACGGCCGCCTTGGCGTCGTAGCCGTCGTCCCCGGGGGACATCCGGCTCAGCTCCTCGCAGAGCAGGTCGGCGACGTGGTGCTCCTGTTCGGCGCGGTCCATGTCCCGCGCGAGGTCGGGCACCTCCCGGCGGATCCTGGGGTAGACCAGCTCGTCCTCCAGGTAGGTGTGGACGGTCAGCGACTCGATGATCTGCTGGACGGTCCGGTGCCGGGCCCCGTCGTCGCCGTCGCCGCCGCCGGCGCCCTCGGCCAGGCTCCGGTACTCGCGGAACAGGCGGCGGACTTCCTTGTGGTCCTCCCGCAGCAGGACGATGGCATCGTTCGACATGGCTCGTCTCCTCATCGACGGCCCCCGCCGGTCCGGCGTGTCCCCGGGCGCATCCGGGCCAAACCCGGGCCAAATCCGAGCCGGACCCAGCGCGTGGCCGGTGCGATTGCCGCCACCGATTCCGGGCAGCCGCGCGGGTACGTCCCGGCTTCGGAACGACCGCTGGGACGGCCAATGTCCACGAGGCTGGGCGAGCGATGCACGAGCCAACCGGCCCAGACACCGGCGCCGACCGGATGGGCCTGATCGACGACCTCTCCCTGCTGACCTGGCTCGCGACCGGGGACCTCGACGTCTACCTGCGGTACTCCGAGGGTCCCGTCGCGGACGGCGCCGGCAGCAGGGACTACGAGGCGGACGTCCCGCTGCCGGGTCTGTCCGTGACGCCGCTGCGGCCGGAGCCCTGGTGGCCGCGTCCGGCCGCCGACTGGGTCGCCCGCCGGGTGATGAAGTACGCGGACCTGGCGGAGAGTTGCCCGCAACGCCGGCCCTGGGTGCTGACCGGCCGGGTGGTCGGCTGCGGGCCGGACCACGAGCCGCTGATCGCCGACCCGCAGCCGCTCGCCTGGGTGGGCCGCCGGGCGCTCGACCAGGCGGTGCGCCGCTACCGGGAGCGCTTCTCCCCCGGCCGGGACTCCACCGGCCGGGACTCCGCCGACTGAGACCGCTGAGACGGCTGGGACCGACCGAGACGGCCGAGACCGGCGGCGTCCACCCGAAGCGGCCGTTTGACTTCCCGGGCGATGGCAACCCGCAGGGGCATGACGTACCGAGGAGAAACCGCCACGACCGTTCTGCAGCCCCGTCCCGTCACGGAGCACACCGACGGGCTCGAGCCCTGGCTGTTCGTCCGCCCGGGCGCCCGCCCTGTGGACGGCCCGGCGGGCGCCGTGCTGTTCGGACGCGACGGCACGCTCCTCCAGAACGTCGCCTTCAACGGCGATCCGGCGATGGTCCACCCGATGGCCGGCGTCCGGGCCGCGTTGACGGCGCTGCGCGGAGCCGGTTTCGCCGTCGGCGTGCTGAGCAACCAGCCGGGCGTGTCCCGCGGACTGCTCGGACGCGCGGAGGTGATGGCCGTCCAGGCCCGGGCCGAGGCGCTGCTGGGGCCGATCGACGTGTGGGCGGTGTGTCCGCACGCGGCGCACGACGCCTGCGCCTGCCGGATGCCCGCCGCCGCCCTGGTCACGGCCGCCTGCCGGGAGCTGGGCCTGCCGCCCTCGCGGGTCACGGTGATCGGCTGCGAGGACACCGTGCTCGCCGCCGCCCTCGCGACCGGCGCACACGCCATCAGGGTCCCCGAGGCCGGGCGGCCGATGAACGACCCGTCCGCGCCCTGCACGCTGACGGCCTGTCGGTGGGCGGACGGGCCGGAGGCGGCGGCGGACCTGCTCCTGCGGCGCTGACCGGCACCGGACACCCGTCCCCGCCGCGCCCCGCCTCCGGAATGAACACCGACCCGGACCCCCGAGTGGCCACCGGCCACGCCCGGCGCGACCGTCCGGGCGTGGCCGGTGGCCGGGTATGCGGCCGCTCCGGGCGGAGCGGGGCGGACTCACCGGACTCATCGGGACTCACCGGGCTGGTCGGGCGGGCCGAGCCGGACGGCCGCCACCCCGTCCCGCCCCGGCCGCCGACATTCGGGCCGTGCCGCGCGCATGGTCGCCCGGCCGCCGGGTACCCGCCCGGGCTCCGCGACCTTCGTCGAAGGAGACGCCTGATGAGTTCGTTCAGCCCCATTGACGTCCAGAAGGCCCTGCGGGGCGTCAGCTACCCGGCCGACCGCGACGACCTCGCCGAGGCCGCGCGCTCCAACGGAGCCGATGACGCCCTCGTGGACCGCATCTCGGGACTCGACCAGAAGAACTTCGACGGCCCGAACGACGTCAGCAAGGCCCTGTTCAAGGACAGCTGACCCCCGACGTGGCCGGCACCCGGGGCGGTCCGGCCACGTCCCCCAGACCCCCTCTGCCCGTCGGCCCGGCGGGCCCCGCCACCGGGCCGGCGCCGAAGGAACGGCCATGACGAGTCCCGAGTCCCGTACCGGCGGCGTCCGCGCGCCCCGGGCCGTCGTCACCGGAGGGGCCGGCTTCGTCGGTTCCCACCTGTGCACTGCGCTGCTCGGCCGTGGCTACCGTGTGCTCTGCGTGGACGACTTCTGCACCGGATCCCCCGAGAACGTCGCCCATCTGGTCGGCAGCGACGGGTTCGAACTGTGCCGGGCCGACGTGTCCGAGCCCTTCGCCCCGTCCGGTCCGGTCGACCTGGTCTGCCACCTGGCCTCGCCGGCATCCCCGCTGGACTACCTCCGGCTGCCGGTGCACACCTTGGAGACCGGCAGCCTCGGCACCCGCAACGCGCTCGCGCTCGCCCGCCGGCACGACGCCCGCTTCCTGCTGACCTCGACCTCCGAGGTGTACGGGGACCCGCTGCAGCACCCCCAGACGGAACGCTACTGGGGCAACGTCAACCCGGTCGGGCCGCGCAGCGTCTACGACGAGGCGAAGCGGTTCTCCGAGGCCATGACCACCGCCGAAGCCACCGCCAACGGCGTGGACACCGCGATCGTGCGGCTCTTCAACACCTACGGCGCCCGGATGCGCGCCTTCGACGGCCGGGCGGTGCCGACCTTCATCCGCCAGGCGCTGGCCGGGGAACCGCTGACGGTGACCGGCGACGGCCGGCAGACCCGGTCGCTGACCTACGTGGACGACACCGTGGCCGGACTGCTCGCCATGATCGACTCGGACCTGACCGGGCCGGTGAACATCGGCAACGACACCGAGCTCACCATGCGTGAACTCGCCGAGCTGATCATCGAATTGACCGGATCCAAGTCCGAGCTCCGGTTCATCGAACGGCCGGTCGACGACCCGGCCGTGCGCCGTCCGGACATCACCCTCGCCCGCGACAAGCTCCAGTGGTCGCCGCGCACGCCCGTGCGCGAGGGCCTGGCCCGCACCATCGCCTGGTTCCGGCACCACGACTGACCCGGTCCCGACCCAAGAGGAGTCCGACACATGCGCGTCCTCGGCATCAACGCCCTCTTCCACGACCCGGCCGCCGCCCTCGTGGTGGACGGCCGTACGGTGGCCGCCGCGGAGGAGGAACGGTTCTCCCGGCGCAAGCACGGCAAGCGGCCGGTCCCCTTCTCCGCGTGGGAGCTGCCCCAGCAGGCCGCCCGCTGGTGCCTGGCCGAGGCCGGGCTGCAGCCGGGCGACCTCGACCTGGTCGGCTACTCCTACGACCCGTCGCTGGCCCGTCCGGCGCGGGAACTCGGCCTGGACGACCCCTGGGACCACCTGCGCCAGCAGTACGCCCGCCTCGCGCCGACCTTCCTCGCGGACGCCCTGCCCGGCCTGGATCCGTCCGTGGTGCGCTTCGTCCCGCACCACCTGGCCCACGCGGCCTCCGCGGCGCTGGCCGTCGACGGCGCGGGCGACCCGTGCTCGGTGCTGGTGCTCGACGGCCGCGGCGAGTCGGCCTCCCACCTGGCCGCCCGCCGCACCGGGCGGCAGATCGAACCGCTCGCGGCCCAGCGGCTGCCGCACTCGCTCGGCCTGCTGTACGAGGAGCTCACCGCCCACCTCGGCTTCCAGCGCTCCAGCGACGAGTACAAGGTGATGGCGCTCGCCTCGTACGGCTCCCCGCGGATGCTGCCCGACCTGCGCCGGCTGGTCCACTCGACGGGCGACGGCGGCTTCCACGCGGACCGGGTGGTGTGGGAGCGCTTCGCCCCCGCACTGGCCCCCGGGCACAGCTGGACGCGCGACCACGCAGACCTCGCCTGCTCGGCCCAACGGCTGCTGGAGGAGGTCCTGCTGGACCTCGTCCGCTGGCTGCACGGCCGCACCGGCGACCGGCTGCTCACCATGGCCGGCGGCGTGGCGCTGAACTGCGTCGCCAACTCCCGGATCGCCCGGGAGGGCCCGTTCGACCGGGTCTGGGTGCAGCCCGCCGCCGGCGACGCCGGCACCGCCCTCGGCGCCGCCCTCCACCTCGCCGCCACCGGCGGGGAGCAGACCGCCGCGATGCCCGGCGCCGCGCTCGGCCGGGGCTGGTCCGACCAGGAGCTGGAGGACTGGCTGCGGCGGGCGGCCGTCCCGTACGAGCGGCCCCCGGACATCGCGCGCACCGTCGCCGAGACCCTGGCGGCGGACGGCATCGTCGCCTGGTTCCAGGGCCGCTCGGAGTTCGGCCCGCGCGCCCTCGGCCACCGCTCGCTGCTGGCCCACCCGGGCCGGGCGGAGAACCTGGAGCGGCTCAACGAGGTCAAGGGCCGCGAGCAGTTCCGCCCGGTCGCCCCGATGGTGCTGGCCGAGCGCGCCGGGAAGATCTTCGACGGGCCGCTGCCCAGCCCGTACATGCTGTTCGTGCACGAGGTCCGGCCGCAGTGGCGGGACCGCATCCCGGCGGTCGTCCACGTGGACGGCACCGCGCGGATCCAGAGCGTGGACCCGGAGGACGAGCCGCTGGTGGCCCGGATGCTCACCGCCTTCGAGGAGGCCACCGGGCTGCCCGTCGTGGTGAACACCAGCCTCAACACCGCCGGACGGCCCATGGTCGACGACCCCCGCGACGCCCTGGAGTGCTTCGGCTCCGCCCCCGTCGACCTGCTGGCCCTCGGCCCGTTCGCCATCCGCCGCGGCCGGATGTTCACCGCGGGGGGCCGATCGTGAGCGCCCCGTACGCGGTGGTCGTCCCCACCATCGGCCGACCGGAACTGAACGCCTGCCTGGCCGCGCTGGCGGCGAGCCGGGGCCCCGCGCCCCGGCACGTCGTGGTCGTGGACGACCGCCCGCTGTCCGACTGCACGCCGCTGGACCTCACCGTGCCCGCCGCCCTGCGCGACCGGCTGACCGTGCTGCCCGGCTGCGGCAACGGGCCCGCCGCGGCCCGCAACACCGGCTGGCGGGCGGTGCGCGAACCCTGGGTGGTGTTCCTGGACGACGACACCGTGCCCGGCCGGTCCTGGGCCGCCGAGCTGGCCGCCGACCTGGACTCGGCGGGCCCCGGTGTCGCCGCCGTGCAGGGCAGGATCGTCGTCCCGCTGCCCGGCGGGCGGCGCCCCACCGACTGGGAGCGCACGACGGCCGGACTCGCCGACGCCCGCTGGATCACCGCCGACCTCGCCTGCCGCCGGGCCGCGCTGGTGGCCGTCGGCGGCTTCGACGAACGGTTCCGGCGGGCGTTCCGGGAGGACGCCGACCTCGCCCTGCGGCTGATCGGGGCGGACTGGGAGCTCACCCGGGGGCACCGCAGCACCGCGCACCCCGTCCGGGCCGCCGATCCCTGGGTGTCCCTGCGCGCCCAGGCGGGCAACGCCGACGACGCGCTGATGGTCCGCCTCCACGGCCCGGACTGGTGGGAGCGCGCGGGCGCCGGACGGGGCCGGCTGCGCCGGCACGCCGTCGTCACCACCGCGGGCCTGGCCGCGGCCGTGCTGCCGCTGTTCGGGGCGCGCCGGGCCGCCGGGGCGGCGGCCTGCGCCTGGCTGCTGGGCACCGCCGAGTTCGCCCTCGCCCGGATCCTGCCCGGCCCGCGGACGGCCGCCGAGATCCGGGCGATGCTCCAGACCAGCGCGCTGATCCCGCCGGCCGCCGTCCGGCACCGGCTGCTGGGCACCCTGCGTCACCGGAACGCGCCGCCCTGGTCGGCCGCGACCGCCCCGCGCCGGCCCGCCGCCGCCCCGGCCGCCGAAGTCCAGGGCTGACCGCTGAGCGCCCGCCGGCCCGTACCCGGGCATCCCAGCCCTGCTCACGGTGCGTCACCAGGACGGGGAGAGCCGCCGGGCCGACGTTTGGTTCCGGCGGCCCCGGACACCCGCCCGGGCATGTCGAACCTCTCCCGTGAACGCGGCACCTCCGCACCACCGGCCCCGTGGCTGTTCCGGCCCGGACCGGGCCGGCGCGGCCCGGCCGCCGTGCGGCGGCCCGCCGCGGTGCTCTTCGACCGGGACGGCACCCTGGTGGAGGACGTGCCGTACAACGGCGATCCGTCCCTCGTCCGGCCGATGCCGGGGGCCGCCCTGGCGCTCGACCGGCTGCGGGCCCGCGGCGTGCCGGTCGGCGTGGTCAGCAACCAGTCCGGGGTGGCCCGGGGGCTGCTGACCCGTCAGGCGGTGGCCCTGGTCCGCGAGCGGATCGAGCAGCTGCTCGGGCCGTTCGACGTGTGGGCGGTCTGCCCGCACGGGCCGGACGACGGCTGCGACTGCCGCAAGCCCGCGCCCGGGCTGGTGTTCGCCGCCTGCGCCGCGCTGGGCGTCCCCCCGCACCGGGCCGTGGTGATCGGCGACATCGGCGCCGACGTCGCGGCGGCCCGCGCGGCCGGGGCCGGCTCGGTACTCGTCCCGACGGCGGCCACCCTCGCCCCGGAGGTCGCCCGCGCCGGGCGCACCGCCCCCGACCTGCCCTCGGCCGTGGATCTGGTGCTCTCCGAGGCGGACGGCCCCGGGGGGCACCGGTGAGCACCCTGGTGGTCCGGCTCGACAGTCTCGGTGACGTCCTGCTCGCGGGGCCGGCCGTGCGGGCCGCGGCCGCCGGCCCGGACCCGGTGGTCATGCTGTGCGGCCCGCAGGGCGCGCCCGCCGCCCGGCTGCTGCCGGGCGTGGAGGAGGTGCTGGTGTGGGACGCCCCGTGGGTGAGCGTGCCGGCGCCCCCCGTCCGCCGGGCGGACGTCCTGCGGGCCGTCACCGCCATCGCCCGGCACCGCCCCTCCCGGGCCCTGATCCTCACCTCCTTCCACCAGAGCCCGCTGCCGACCGCCCTCGTGCTGCGCCTGGCCGGCGTGCCCTGGATCGCGGCGGACAGCACGGACTACCCCGGCTCGCTGCTGGACCTGCGGCACCGCCGGGCACCCGGGCGGCACGAGGCCGAGGCCGCCCTCGACCTGGCCGTGGCGGCGGGCTTCCGCCTCCCGGCCGGGGACGACGGCGCCCTGCGCACCGTGCCGCCGCCCGACGCCCGCCACCTGACCGGCCCCGGACCGTACGTGGTGGTCCACCCGGGCTCCGCCGCACCGGCCCGCGCCCCGGGCACCGCGCTCGCCGCCGAGGCCGTCGAGGCGCTGGCGCGCTCCGGGCGGCGGGTCGTGGTCACCGGCCACCCCGGCGAGCGGGCGCTGACCGCGGCGGTGAGCGGGCGCCACGGCACCGACCTCGGCGGGGCCACCGACCTGCCCGGGCTGGCCGGAGTGCTGGCCGGCGCGGACGCCGTGGTGGCGGGCAACACCGGCCCGGCGCACCTGGCGGCCGCCGTCGGCACCCCGGTGGTCTCGCTGTTCGCCCCGGTGGTGCCCGCCTGGCGCTGGCGCCCGTACGGGGTGCCGTCCGTCCTGCTCGGCCGCCAGGACGCGCCGTGCGCCGACACCCGGGCCCGGGTCTGCCCCGTCCCGGGACACCCCTGCCTGTCCGGCCTGACCGGCGCCGACATCGCGGCGGCCGTCGACCGGCTGCTCGCCGAATCGCCCCGCGCCCACCCCGACCTCCGGGCGGTGATCCCGTGAACATCCTGCTCTGGCACGTGCACGGCTCCTGGACCACCGCGTTCGTCCAGGGCCCGCACACCTATCTGGTCCCCGTCCTGCCCGACCGCGGGCCCGACGGCCGGGGCCGCGCCCTGACCTACGACTGGCCCGGGAGCGTGCACGAACTGAGCCCCCGTCGGCTCCGGGAGACCCCGGTGGACCTGGTGGTCCTCCAGCGCCCGCACGAGGAGGACCTCGTCCGGCGCTGGCTGGGCCGGCGACCGGGGCGGGACGTGCCGGCCGTCTACCTGGAGCACAACGCCCCACCCGGCCCCGTCCCCGACGCCCGGCACCCGATGGCGGACCGTCCGGACCTGACGCTCGTCCACGTGACCCATTTCAACCGGCTGTTCTGGGACAACGGACGCACGCCCACCCGGGTCATCGAGCACGGCATCGTCGACCCGGGGCACCGCTACACCGGCGAACTCCCGCGCGCCGCCGTGGTCGTCAACGAGCCGGTGCGGCGCGGCCGGACCACCGGCACCGACCTGCTCCCCGAGCTGGCCGGGGCGGCGCCACTGGACGTGTTCGGCATGCGGACGGAAGGCCTGGCCGAGCACCTCGGCCTGCCCCCCAGCCGGTGCCGCACCGCCGACCTGCCGCAGGCCCGTCTGCACGACGAACTCGCCCGCCGCCGCCTCTACCTGCACCCGGTGCGCTGGACCTCCCTGGGCCTGTCCCTGCTGGAGGCGATGCACCTCGGCCTGCCGGTGGTGGCCCTGGCCACCACGGAGGCGGTCGCGGCGGTCCCGGAGGGCGCGGGGGTGATCTCCACCCGGCCCGAGGAGCTCGCCCGGGCCGCACGGCACTACGTCGCCGAACCCGAGGCCGCGGCCCGGGACGGCGCCCTCGCCCGGCGGGCGGCGCTGCGGCGCTACGGACTCCACCGGTTCCTCACCGACTGGGACCGACTGATCGAGGAGGTGACGGGCTCATGAGAAGCCTGCGGATCTCACTGGTCTCCGAGCACGCCAGCCCACTGGCGGTACTCGGTGGCGTCGACGCGGGCGGACAGAACGTCCACGTCGCCGCGCTCGCCGCCGGCCTCGCCCGGCGCGGTCACCGCGTCACGGTGCACACCCGCCGCGACGACCCGGACCTGGACCCGCTGGTCCCCTTCGGCCCCGGCGTCGTGGTGCACCACGTGCCGGCCGGGCCGCCCCGCCCCCTGCCCAAGGACCACCTGCTGCCCTACATGCCGGCGTTCGCCGACCGGCTCGGCGAGCACTGGAACGCGGAGCGCCCCGACGTCGTCCACTCACACTTCTGGATGTCCGGCCTGGCCGCCCTGCTCGGCGCCGCGGTGTGCGACGGGGGCGCCGACGGCGGCCCGCCGGTGGTGCACACCTACCACGCGCTCGGCACCGTCAAGCGCCGCCACCAGGGCACCGCCGACACGAGCCCGCCCAGCCGGATCGCCATCGAGACGACCGTCGGCCTCGGCGCCGCCCGGATCGTGGCGACCTGCCGGGACGAGGTGGGCGAACTCCAGGCGATGGGCATCGACCCGGGCCGGTCCCGGATCGTGCCCTGCGGGGTCGACACCCGCCGTTTCAGCCCGGACGGGCCGACCGCCGACCGCTCCGGCCGGCCGCGGCTGCTGCAGATCGGCCGCCTCGTCCCGCGCAAGGGGGCCGACACCGCGATCCGCGCCCTGGCCGCCCTGCCGGACGCCGAGCTGCTGCTCGCCGGCGGACCGCCGGCCTGGGAGCTGCCGCACGACCCGGAGGCCAAACGGCTGCGCGACCTCGCCCGGGCGCTCGGCGTCGGCGAGCGGGTGTGGCTGCTCGGCGGGGTCGCCCCGAGCGACATGCCCGCGCTCATCCGCAGCGCCGACCTCGTCCTGTGCCCGGCGCGGTACGAGCCCTTCGGCATCGTCCCGCTAGAGGCCATGGCCTGCGGCGTCCCGGTCGTGGCCACCGCCGTGGGCGGCCAGCTCGACACCGTCCTCGACCACCGCACCGGGCGACTCGTCCCGCCGGACCGGCCCGCCGAGCTCGCCGAGGCCTGCGCCCACCTGCTCGCCCGGCCCGGCCTGCGGGCCGCCTACGGGCGGGCCGGGCGCAAGCGGGCCCTGGACCACTTCGGGTGGGACCGGATCGCCACCGCGACCGAGCTGGTCTACCGCGAACTCCTGGACCGGTCCGGGCCCGACCGGTCCGTCCACTCCGTGGAAGGAGCACTCCGATGAACCCGCTGAACGGCAGTGACCCCTTGCGTGACCCGCTGAGCGACCCCCGGCAGGGCGCCGACCCGCTGAACGGCAGCGATCGGCTGAACGGCACCGCCCCGCACGCGGGCGGGCCCGCGCCCGACCCGGCCGACGCCGCCGCCGACCGCGCCCGCGCCGCCCGGCACTGCCTGTCGCTGGAGAACGCCCTGGTCCGGCTGCGCTCCGACGGACTCGCCGCGCTCACCCGCTGGGGGCGGGACCTCGCCGAGCTGCTGCCCCGCGGCGGCCGGCTGCTCGTCGCCGGGAACGGCGGCAGCGCCGCCCAGGCCCAGCACCTCTCGGCCGAACTCGTCGGCCGCTACTGCGAGGAGCGCCCGCCCTTCTCGGCCATCGCCCTGCACGCCGACACCTCCAGCCTGACCGCGATCGGCAACGACTACGGCTTCGCGGACGTGTACGCCCGCCAGGTCACCGCCCACGGCCGCCCCGGTGACGTGCTGATGCTGATGTCGACCTCCGGCCGCAGCCCGAACGTGCTCGCCGCCGCCGAGGCCGCCCACGCCGCCGGCCTGCGCGTCCTCGCCCTCACCGGCCCGCCGCCCAACCCGCTGGCCGACCTGGCCGACGACGTCCTGGCCGTCCGGGCGACCCGCACCGCCACCGTCCAGGAGGTCCACCTGGTCGCGCTGCACCTGATCTGCGAGGCCTTCGACGCCGCCCTGGCACGCTCGGACGGCGCCGCTCGGGTGGACGGCGTGCGGCGGCTCGCGGCCCCGGCTTCGGCTACCGCTACGGCCCCGGTCCCGGCGTCCGCCGAAAGGAGGACGGCATGAACGGGCCCCTCGTGGTGGTGGGCGACGCCCTCCTGGACCGTGACATCGACGGCGACGCCGGCCGGCTGACGCCCGACGCCCCCGCGCCGGTGGTCGACGTGACCGCCGAACACGCCCGGCCCGGTGGTGCGGGGCTCGCCGCCCGCCTCGCCGACCGGGCCGGAGCGGAGGTGCTGCTGGTCACCGCGCTCGGCGAGAGCGCCGCGGCCGAGACCGTCCGGGCCGCGCTGGCGCCCCGGGTCGGCCTCGCCGAGCTGCCCCTCGTCGGCGAACTGCCGGTCAAGACCCGGGTCCGGGCCGGCGGACGCCCACTGGTCCGGTTCGACCGCGGCGGCGGAACGCCCGGGACCGCAGGCCCGCAGGTGCGCCGGGCCATCCGGGAGGCCGGCGCGGTGCTGGTCGCCGACTACGGCAACGGCACCGCCCGGGCCCTGCGCCCCCTGCTCGCCGAGGCGGCCCGCCGGGTGCCGGTCGTCTGGGACCCGCACCCGCGCGGCGGCCCGCCCGTGCGCGGCGTCCGGCTCGCCACCCCCAACGGGGACGAAGCGCGCCGGGTCATCCGCCGGGCCGACCCGCCCGGCCCCGCGGGGGCGCTCGCCGGTGATCTGCTGCGCGCCTCCCTCCTGGCCCGGCGCTGGCAGGCGGCCGCCGTCGCGGTGACCCTCGGCGCCCGGGGCGCGGTGCTCAGCCGGGGCACCGAGAACCCGCTGGTGCTGCCCGCCCCGTTCACCGCGCACGGCGACCCGTGCGGCGCCGGCGACTGCTTCGCCGCCGTGGCCGCCGCCGCCCTCGCCGCGGGCGCGCTGCCCGAGGAGGCCGCCGGGCGCGCGGTCCTCGCCGCCGCCGACTTCGTCGCCCGGGGCGGCGCGAGCGATCCCACGGTCTGGTCGGACACCCAGGCGCCGGAGCCGGGGCCCCACCGGGACGCCCGGGCGCTCGCCGACGCCGTCCGCGCCCGCGGCGGCACGGTGGTGGCGACCGGCGGCTGCTTCGACCTGCTGCACACCGGACACGTGTCCCTGCTGGAGGCCGCCCGGCGGCTCGGCGACTGCCTGATCGTCTGCCTGAACTCCGACGCCTCCGTGCGGCGGCTCAAGGGGCGCGGACGCCCCATCAACCCCGCCGCCGACCGGGCCCGGGTCCTCGCCGGGCTGAGCTGCGTGGACGCGGTCGTGGTCTTCGACGAGGACGGCCCGCAGGAGCTGCTGGCCGGGCTGCGGCCGCACGTCTGGGTCAAGGGCGGCGACTACACGGTCGACACCCTCCCCGAGGCGACGGTGCTGCGCGACTGGGGCGGCCAGGCGGTGGTGCTGCCGTACGTCGCGGGCCACTCCACGACCGCCCTGGCCGGGCGCGCGGCCCGGGCGGCCGCCGTCGTCGCGGACGGCTCCGTGGGAGCGAAGCCGTGACCGGTCGGCCCGGCGGGCTCGGAGCCCCGACCCGACGGCCCGGCCCCGGGGTGCGTCCCCGGACGCCCGCAGCCGGGGGTCCGACGGGCCCCAGCGTCCTGGTGCTGCGCGCGTTGGGCCTCGGCGATCTGCTGACCGCCGTTCCCGCGCTGCGGGCGCTGCGGCGGCACCTGCCCGGCCACCGGTTGGTGCTGGCCGCGCCCGCCGCCCTCGCCGACGCGGTCGGCGCGATCGGCGCGGTGGACGAGCTGCTGCCCGCCGGCGGTCCGGACCGGGCCGTCCCGGACGTCCTCGACTGGGCCGGTCCGCCGCCCGACCTCGCCGTCGACCTGCACGGCAACGGGCCGCCCAGTCTGCGGGTGCTCACCGAGCTGCGGCCGGGCCGCCTGATCGCCTTCAGCCATCCCAGCCGTCCCGGGGTGGCGGGCCCGGCCTGGCAGTCGGACGACGGCGAGCGCGCGCGCTGGTGCCGGCTGCTGGACTGGTACGGCATCGCCACCGATCCGGACGACCTGCGCGTGCCGGTGCCGGACCGGCCCAGCCCGGCCCCGGGCGCCGTCGTGCTCCACCCCGGCGCGGACCACGGCTCCCGCCGCTGGCCGCCCGAACGCTTCGCGGCGGTCGCCCGGGCCCTCCACACCCACGGGCAGCCGGTGGTGCTGACCTGCGGCCCGGCGGAACTCCTCCTCGCCCGGGCCGTCGCCGAACTGGCCGGGCTGCCGCCCTCCACCGTCCTCGGCGGCCGGCTGTCCTTCCCCGAACTGGCGGCCGTGCTCGCCGGCGCCCGGGCCGTCGTCTCGGGGGACACCGGCCCGGCGCACCTGGCCACCGCCCTCGGCACCCCGTCCGTCACCCTCTTCGGACCGCTGTCGCCGGCGCTGTGGGGTCCCCCGGTCTCCCGGGCGCACCGGGCGCTCTGGCACCCGGGCCCGGCGGACGGGCTGCGCCCCGGCGACCCGCACGCCGACCGGCCGGACGCCCGACTCCTGCGGATCACCCCGCAGGAAGTCCTGGACGCCCTGGTCGCGCTCCCGCCCCGCCCCGCGTCCCACCACTCCCCCGGAGCACCGCCGTGACCTCTCCCGCCGTCGGCGTGGTCGTGATCACCCGCAACCGCCGGGCGAGGCTGCTCGCCAGCCTGGAACACCTCGCGGCGCTGCCCGAGCACCCGCCCGTCCTGGTCGTCGACAACGGCTCCACCGACGGCACCGCACGGGCCGTGCGGGAGCGCCACCCCGATGTCCGGGTCATCGCCCTGCGCCGCAACCTCGGCGCGGCCGCCCGGAACGTCGGAGCCGCCGCGCTGCCCACCCGGTACCTCGCGTTCAGCGACGACGACTCCTGGTGGGCACCCGGCGCCCTCGCCACCGCCACCCGCCTGTTCGACCGGCACCCCCGGCTGGCCCTGCTCACCGGAGCCACCCTGGTCGGCCCGGCCGGTCGACCGGACCCGATCAACGCGGAACTGGCCGCCGGCCCGCTCGGCACGGAGCCCGACCTGCCCGGCCCGTCCGTCCTCGGTTTCCTGGCCTGCGCGGCCGTGGTGCGCCGGGCGGCGTTCCTCTCCGTCGGCGGTTTCGACCGGCTGCTGCACTTCGGCGGCGAAGAGGAACTGCTGGCCCTCGACCTCGCCGCCGACGGCTGGGGCCTGGCGTACTGCCCCGAGGTGGTCGCCCACCACCACCCCGCGCCGGACGGCCGGTCAGGGCGGGAAGCCCGGCAGCTGCGCAACACCCTGCTCACCGACTGGATGCGCCGGTCCCGGCCGGTGGCGCTCGGCCACACCGCCGCGCTGCTGCGCGCCGCCCCGCGCCTGCCGGTGGCGCGCCGGGCCCTGGCGTCCGCCCTGCCCCGGCTGCCCGCCGCCCTGCTGCGGCGCCGGGCGGTTCCGCAGCGGGTGGAGCGGGCGGCCCGGGCACTGGACCGCCCGCCCGTCCCGGCCCCGCAGAGCCCACCCGTGAACCGCCAGCCCCCGTCCGAGCCGCCACGGCCCGCCGGGGAGCAGCCGGAGCAGCCGGTCACCGTCGTCGTCATCACCCACAACCGCCGCCGTGAACTCCTGTACACCCTCGACCGGTTGGCGGACCTGCCCGAGCAGCCGCCCGTCCTGGTGGTCGACAACGGCTCCACCGACGGCACCGCACGGGCGGTGCGCGACCATCCCGGCGGCGCCCGGCTGCTGTCCGCCGGGCGCAACGCGGGTGCGTGCGCCCGCAACCTGGCCGCCCGCGAGGTCGGGACCCGCTACCTCGCCTTCTGCGACGACGACACCTGGTGGGAGCCCGGCTCGCTGGCCGAGGCGGTCCGCCTCCTGGACGCCCACCCGCCGGTGGCGGCGGTCACCGCGCGGATCGTGGTGCACGACCCGGGCCGCCCGGACCAGCCGCCCCGGGAGGACCCGATCGTCGCGGAGCTGCGCGACTCCCCCCTACCCCGGCCGGGCTGGCTCCCCGGTCCGGCACTCGGCTCCTTCCTCGCCGGGGCCACGGTGCTGCGCACCGACCTGTTCCGCGCCGCCGGCGGCTTCTCGCCCCGGCTGTGGCTCGGTGGCGAGGAGGAGCTGCTCGCCGCCGACCTCGCGGCCGCCGGCCACTGGCTGCTGTATGCCGACGATCTGACGGTGCATCACCGCCCGTCGCCGGCCCGGGACGCGACACTGCGCCGGCAGCACGGGATCCGCAACACCCTCTGGTTCACCTGGCTGCGGCGGCCGCTGTGGCGCGCCGCGCGCCGCACCCTCTTCCTGGCCCGTTCGGTACCGCGGGACGCGGTGTCCGTACGGGCCTTCGCCGAGGCCGCGGCCGGCACGCCGTGGGTCCTCCGCGAGCGCAGGGCCGTACCGCCCAGGGTGGAGCGGGCGCTGCGGACCCTGGAGGGCCCGCAGCGCACCTCCCGGGCCCGGCGGTACGTCGGCTGACGGCCCCTTCGCCACCGCGGTGGGCTGAGCCGGCGGTGGGCGGAGCCGGCGGTCCGGCTCACCCCACCGCGGTGGCCCGGGCTCGCAGGGCGGAGTCGATGCCCTTCAGGAAGTGTTCGAGGTCGCCGGGGTTGCGGGAGGTGATCAGCCGCCACTCGTTCGCGTCGTCGGTGACCAGGGGCTCGTCCGTCCAGGTCGCGCCGGCGTTGGCGAGGTCGGTGCGCAGCGAGGCGTAGGAGGTGAGCCGCTTGCCGTACGCGACGCCCGCCTCGGCCAGCAGCCAGGGGCCGTGGCAGATGGCGGCGACGGGCCGGCCGGAGTTGGTGAAGGCGAGCACCAGGGCCACCGCCTCCTGGCGCAGCCGGAGGGTGTCGGCGTTGATCGTGCCGCCGGGGATGAGCAGCAGGTCGTACTCGGCGGGATCGACCTCGCCGAGGGTGTGGGTCGGGCGCACGGTCTCGCCCGGGTCCTTGTCCCCGACCAGGGTCTGGATGTCGTCGCGGTCGGGGGCGGCGATGTCGACCTGCACGCCGTCGTCGCGCAGGTGCTTGAGGGGTACGAGGAGTTCGTCCTGTTCGACGCCGTAGTTCGTCACGATCGCGAGGACCTTGGTCTGGTGGGTCATCTCTCCTCCTGGTCTTCCCTGATTTTCCTTGGTCGCTATCGGCCGTTCCCGGTCGTTCTCGAGTCGTCCGGTCGGCGGTTTCCTTCGCCCGGGCACGGGTGTCCCGCCCCGGAGGTCGGCGGGTACCCGGCTCGCCCGGGGGCATGCCGGATTGGCCGGATCCGATCCGGGTACCCGCGCGGTACCGGCGGGCCGAGGGTGCCCGCCCCGAGACACCGGAGTCCGTGGTGAGCATCAGACGAAGGTCCTGGGCCGTGGCGATGCGCGCGAGCACCGGCCGCCGGCAGCCCGCGCCGGACGGGCCCGACCGCCGCTCCGTGATGGACGGCAGCGCCCTTTCGCGGCCCCGTCGGTCGGTCGCCGAGGCACCGGCCGCGGGCCGGCAGGCCGACAACCAGCCGGACGACCAGCCGGAGCCGCCGGCGGCGGACACGGCCGCACCGTGAGGACCCGTTCATGTCAGAGCCCCGAATCGTGACCGTGGTCGGCGCGACCGGCCGCCAGGGCGGCGCCGTCGCCGCCGCCATCCTCGCCGAAGCCGCCGGTGACTTCGCCGTGCGTGCCGTCACCCGGCACCCGGAGTCGCCCGCCGCCCGGGCCCTGGAGCGGGCGGGCGCGGAGGTGGTCCAGGCCGACCTGGACGACCCGCCGAGCCTGGCGCAGGCGTTCGAGGGTGCGTACGGCGCGTACCTGGTGACGAACTTCTGGGAGCACATGTCCGCCGAACGCGAGAAGGCCCAGGCCGAGGCGCTCGCCCGAGCCGCCGGCCACGCCGGCGTGCGGCACGCGGTCTGGTCGACGCTGGAGGACACCCGCGCGTGCATCCCGCTCGACGACGACCGGATGCCCACCCTCCAGGGCCGCTACAAGGTGCCGCACTTCGACGCCAAGGCCGAGGCCGACCAGTACTTCGCCGATGCGGGGTTGCCGACCACCTACCTGCGGCCGTCGTTCTACTGGGAGAACCTGCTCGGCCCGTTCGGCCCGGAACGCGGCGAGGACGGCAGCCTGCGGCTGGCGCTCCCGATGGGGACGAGCCGACTGGCGGGCGTCGCCGTCCAGGACATCGGGCGCACCGCGCTGGGCATCCTGCGGCGGGGCGGCGACCTGATCGGCGCGACCGTGAGCATCGCCGGCGAGGCCCTGACGCTCATCGAGATGGCGGTGGCCATGTCGAAGGTGCTCGGCGAGCAGGTGACGTACCGGCCGGTGACCCCGGACGCCTTCCGGGCCGGGGACTTCCCGGGGGCGGAGGAGGCGGGGAACATGTTCCAGTACTACGCGGAGTGCGAGCGGACCTTCCTCCCCCCGCGCGATCCGGGCGCCGCCCGGCTGCTCGATCCACAGCTCCAGGACTTCGCCGACTGGCTGACGGCCCACCGCGCCGAGCTGCGCGCCGCCGTGGACGGGTGACCTCCTCCGCCGGGCTCCGTCACCGTGCCTCCAGCCCGGTGCGTCCGTCACCGTGCGTTTCCGGGCGCGCCGGGCGGGCAGGCGCGCCCCGACAGGGAATCCGTCGAACCGCCGTGGAGGAGACATGACCCAGAAGATCAGGGACGTCATGACCGCCGGTCCGGTCACCGTGCCCCGGCTGTGCTCGATCCGGGACGCGGCGCGGTTCATGCGTGACAGCGCCATCGGTGACGTCCTGGTGGCCGACGACGACCGGCTGTGCGGACTGGTGACCGACCGCGACCTGGTCGTCCGGGTGCTCGCCGAGGGCAAGGACCCGGACAGCACGAACGTCGGCGACGTCTGCAGTGCCGAGCTGGTCACCGTCGCCCCCGAGGACGACGTCCGGCACGCCGTCGACCTGATGCGTCAGCACGCGCTGCGGCGCCTGCCCGTGCTGGAGGACGGCCGGGCGGTGGGCGTGGTGTCGCTCGGCGACCTCGCGCTGGACCGCGACCCGGGGTCCGCGCTGGCGGACATCAGCGTGGCCGATCCCAACAGCTGAGCCGACGCGGACGCCGGCCCCGGACCGTAAGTCCGGGGCCGGCGTCCGTTCGTCCTGCCGTCGTCTTCCCGGCGCCCTCACGCAGCCCCCGCCGTTGCGGCGGCCGCCTCACTCGTCCTCGTCGGCGTCCGCCGGGCCGCCGTAGCGCGCCTGCCACTCGCGGGCCCGGGCGTTGTGCCACTCCACCCCCTGCTCCGCCTGGTGCTCGGACAGGCCGCTCAGGCGGGCGACCACGCTCAGCGGGACGGGTTCGTGGCAGTCGGCGAGCGCCCGGCAGACTTTTCCGGCCCACTGCTCCTCGGGGACGAAGGGGCGTTGCCGGTAGTGCTCGACCAGGATGGCCAGGTGGTCCACGGAACAGGCCGTGAGCACCCGTTTGCCGTCCAGCTCCGAGTCGGTGGCGTGCAGGGCGGAGGAGTCCGGCACCAGGGCGCCGAGCAGGTCGGCGGTGGCGACGATCTGTCCGCACTGGTCGCACAGGTCGAACGCGTCGGTGTCGTCGGCGGACGGACCGTCCGCTGGTGGTCCGATGTCCTCCATGCCGCGCGCCTACCCCGCGCGGACGGGGCCAACCCGGCCGGTGTGAGCGCCGGCGGGCGGGTAGGCGCGTGGACGGCCCCGGGCGACGGGGCCGTACACGGCAGGGAGGAAACCATGAACGGATCGCCGAAGGAACGGCCGCTGCACGACATGGGCGGCGCGATCGGCCCCGCGGACACCGCCGGGGCACGGTCCGCCGAAGAGGAGGAGGAGCAGGGCCCCGAGCGCCGGCCGTCGCCGATCGGCAAGGGCGGGACGCCGAACGTCGCCGGGAGCGCGGAGCAGCAGCCGGAGGTCGCCGAGGGGCCGGTGCCGGGCGTCCAGCCCGATGAGGAGTACGCGGGGCCGCCGCGCCGCGAGCCGGTCGCCGTCGACCCGCCGGCCGGCGCGAGCCGCACCACCGGTACCGAGCCGTCCGAACCGGTGCCGGACCCCTCGGATCCGCTGCCGGAACCCGAGCGGGGCCGTCACGACCCGGGGGCCGAGCCGGAGGACGAGGGCATCCCCGACCTCCAGGACGGCTCCCCCGCGCGCGAATGGTCGGAGGACCCCCAGATCGAGGCCGTCCCCGGGGACACCCCGGTGGCCGCCGAGTCCTTCGGCACGACCGGCGCCGAGCAGGCCGAGGGCGAGTCGCTGGACGCCCGGCTGGCGCAGGAGGAGCCGGAGATCGACGAGCGGACGGCGGTGGCGGGTCTGCCCGAGGACGCCGCCGGTCGGCTCGACCTCCCGGACCCGCACGCCGACGTGCGCGGTGAGGCCACCGGCGATACCACGGGCCTGTCGGCCGAGGAGGCGGCGGTACGGATCCGCTCGGACGGCGGGGAAGCCGGCCGCACCGGGGCGGAGCAGCCCGAGGACCTGCGGGACGTGCCGGGCATCGAGGCGCCGGAGTCCGTCGAGGGCAGGACCGGCGGCGAGGACACCGCCGGCACCGGGGGCGGGGCGGACGGCGAGGACGCCGAGGGCGACCGGCCACCGCGACGCTGAACCGGCCACCGCGGCGCCGAACCGCCCGTGGACACGCGAACGGCTCCGGTCCGCAGGGACCGGAGCCGCTCACGTCGAGCCGGGTGGCGGGATCAGCCGGGGGTGATCCGGCCCCGCCAGCCACCCTCCTCCCGGCCGCGCTGCTCGATGAACTCCTTGAACCGCTTCAAGTCGCCCTTCACCCGCCGGTCGACCATGCCCATCGCGTCGGCCGCCTTCTCCGCCATGCCCTCGGGCCGGAAGTCGATGGCCATGTTGACGCGGGTGTGCTGGTCGTCCAGGCGCTCGAAGGTGACGACGCCCTTCTGGTCCACGTCGCCGTCCATGGTCCGCCAGGCGATCCGCTCGTCGGGCAGCTGGTCGACGATCTCGGTGTCGAACTCGCGGCTGACGCCACCGATGCTGGTCCGCCAGTGGTTGTGACGGTCGTCCAGCTGAGTCACCGAGTCGACGCCCTCCATGAACCGCGGAAACTCCTCGAACAGCGTCCACTGGTTGTAGGCGGCGTGCAGCGGGACGTCGACCTCGACGGACTCCTTCACCATGCTCATCCGGGCCTCCTCGGGAGCTGCGGCCGGGTCGTTCCCGACCGACCGCGCGTGTGCCCCGTCCGTACCGGTGTAACCATCCCACCGGGTCCGGTCCGGTGGCCGCTCGCGGTGTCCCGGGGTTGCATGAGATGACCCAGCCCCGAGACCCGGAGGTCGCCGTGTACGAGATGTGGGCCGAGCACGACCCGGCAGTGTCGCCGCCCGGACTGGTGTGGCACGTCGTGGCGAAGGACGACGCCACCGCGTCACTGTGCGGGCGGGTCCTCGAACCCTCGCAGCGGGTGGTCCCGACGGACAACGGCACCGGCCCGCCGCCGCCGGACCGCTACTGCGACCCGTGCCTGGTCACCGTCAGGGAGACGCTCGCCGAGGCCGGCCGGTGACGGCGGCCCGTCGCTCGGCCCGTCGGTCGGCCCGTGGGTCAGACCAGCACGACGATCATGGCGACGAGCATCGCGGACACCAGCAGCGCCAGCAGCACGATCAGGACGGCGGGCCAGGCCCCCCAGGCCCGCCGCACTTCCACCGGCTCCGGATGGGAGATGCCTGAGATTCCCCCCTCGGCCGGTGGAGTGTCCCCACCGGGCAGAGCGCCGTGTTCGTCCAGCGCCGGAGTGCGGTCGGGATCGGGATCTGGTGTGGCCATGGTGTCGTCCCAGGTGGATGCGGCTGCGATGCGGCTGTGTCGTCCCAGGTGGATACGGCTGCGACACCCGGCGGCTGCCCCTGGCGGGCGGCCGGAAACGCCACCGGCGCCGGGAATCCCGGCCTGCGGGTTTGGCCGGGCGCCGTTCGGCTAGCCGCCCCCGTATGGACGCCTCAACTCTGCAATCCCATCGGTGGTCCCGGCGGCTGCGCCGCGCCCTGGACGCACCGGCGCACTGGGAGTTCCTGGACACCCCGGCCGGACCGCTCGCCGACGCGGCCGAGTCGCTGCCGCTCGGGCCCTACCGGGACGCCCTGCACGGGGTCTGGCTGGGCCACCCCCTCCATCCGGCGCTGGTCCAACTGCCGATCGGCTGCTGGTCATCGGCGGCGCTGCTGGACTTCCTGCCGGGCGGGCGCCGCTCGGCCGGCGTCCTGGTGGCGGCGGGCCTGTCGGCCGCCGTTCCGGCCGCCCTGGCGGGCTGGGTGGACTGGGCCCGGCTCGACCCGCCGCGGCGGCGCACCGGACTGGTGCACGCGCTCGCCAACACCACCGGGGTGCTGCTGTACGGCGGTTCGCTGCTGGCCCGCTGCCGCGGTCACCGCGGCCACGGCCGGCTGCTCGGCCTGGCCGGGCTGACCGCCGTCTCGGTCGGCGGGGTGCTCGGCGGCCACCTGTCCTACCGGCAGGCCGCCGGACCCGACCGGGCCGCCGCGGTGCCCCGGGTGGCCCCGGCGGACTGGGTCGGGCTCGGCCCGGTCGAGGAGTTCCCGGAGGGCGAGCCCGTCCGCCGCAGCGCCGGCGAGCTCGCCGTGGTGGTCGTGCGCGACGGGGAGCAGTACCACGTCCTGGCGGAACGCTGCGCCCACCTGTCGGGTCCGCTGTCGGAGGGCACCGTCGTCGACGGCTGTCTGCGCTGCCCGTGGCACGGCAGCGAGTTCCGGCTGCGGGACGGCCAGGTCGCCCACGGCCCCGCCACGGCGCCGCAGCCGGTGCTGGAGACCAGGGTGCTCTCCGGGCACCTGGAGGTGCGGCTGTCCGGGGCCGGCTGACCGAGCGTCACCAGGGAGGTGACCAGACGATGTCGACGGACACCATCACGGCCAGGCTGCTGGCCGAGCACGGCCGCACTTATGCCGAGGAGGCCGGGATCACCCTGCAGGACAAGCCGTCGCCGCTGTACCGACTGCTGGTCCTCACCGTGCTCTGCTCGATCCGGATCAGTGCCGAGACCGCCGTCAACGCGGCCCGCGAGCTGTCCGCGGCGGGCTTCCGGACGCCGCGCGCGATGGCCGACTCCGGGTGGCAGGAGCGCGTGGACGCGCTGGGCCGGGCCCACTACGTCCGCTACGACGAGAGCACGGCGACCGCACTCGGTGAGGGTGCGCAGCTGGTACTGGACCGCTGGCACGGCGATCTGCGCCAAATGGGCGAGGAGGCCGGCGAGGACCCGGGGGCGCTGCGCGCCCTGCTGCGGGAGGTGCCGCGGATCGGTCCGGTCGGCGCGGAGATCTTCTGCCGGGAGGTCCAGGTGGTGTGGCCGTGGCTGCGGCCGTACTTCGACGACCGGGCGTGCCGGGCGGCGAAGGACCTCGGGCTGCCGCACACCCCCGAGGGCCTCGGCCGCCTCATCCCGCCGGAGGAGTACGCCCGGTTGGCCGCCGCGCTGGTCCGGGCCAGTCTGTCGAAGGGCGCCCTGGAGGAGCTCCGGGCCGCCTGACCGCCCGGCCCCCCTGGCCACCCACTCTCAGGAGGCCGCGCGCAGGCGCTTGCGGCCGGTGCGGCCGGCCTTGCGGACGGCGTCCAGCAGTTCGTCGCGGTTCATCGTGGAGCGGTGGGCGATGTCCAGCTCGGTGGCGCGCTGGTACAGCTGCGCCTTGGTGAGCGCGTCGAGGTCCTCCGCCGGTGCTTCCGGCTCAGCGGCGCCGCGCGGCTTCTTCCGCTTGTCCGCCGCCGGGGCGTGCTCGCGCTTGCCTCCCTTTGCGCCCTCCAGGCTGCGCCGCAGCACGTCCATCAGGTCGACGACGTTGGTGGCCTCGGCGGGCGGGCCCTCGGAGACGGCGATCTCCCGGCCCGCCGCCTTGGCCTCGACGAGCTTGCGGACCTGTTCCGCGTAGGTGTCGCGGTACTCCTCGGGGTCCCAGTCGATCTGGAGCATGCCGATCAGCTCCTCGGCCGTCCGGAGTTCCTGCGCGGTGAGCTTCACGTCCTGGCCCGGCAGGCCGTCGACCTCCCGCCTCGGGTCGCGGACCTCGTCGGCGAAGTGCATGGTGTGCAGCTCCAGCAGCCCGCCCTCGGCCCGGACGGCGGTCAGGTACTCCTTGCCGCGCATCGCGAACATCGCCAGCCCGGCGCGGTTGGAGCGCTCCAGCGACTTCGCCAGCAGCGCGTAGATCTTCGCGTACTCGGGCGAGCGGGGCCCCAGGTAGTACGTGCGGTCGAAGAAGATCGGGTCGACCTGGTCGAGGTCGACGAACCCGGAGATGTCGATCGTCCGCGAGCGGCCGGGCGAGATCTGCTCCAGTTCGTCGGGTTCGACGATCACGTACTCGCCCTCGCTGAGCTCGTAGCCCTTGACGATCTCCTGGTACGGGACCTCCTTGCCGGTGCGCTCGTTGACGCGCTTGTTGCGGACGCGGTCGGAGGTGCCGCGCTGCAGCTGGTGGAAGTGGACCGAGTGGTCCTCGGTCGCGGTGTACAGGGCCACGGGCACGGTCACCAGGCCGAAGGTGAGCACGCCCGTCCAGACCGGTCTGGCCATCGCCGTCTCCTTCCACGGCCCCCTACCAGCGGATTCCCCGACAGGGGCGGCCGAATCCACCACCCGGGCAGCCGGGTGGGAGCACCGCCGTCTGACGGCGGTCACGGGCCGGGGGCTGACAGGCGTCACCTCCGATCCGTGACGAACCGGTCTGCCGCGCCGGTCCCGGGCTCGGCGAAGCTGACGGTGCATCACCCGAACACTCCGACGCGGGAGAGAACAGCATGTCGAAACGGATTGCGGTCCTGGCCACCGCGGTCGCGGTACTCGCCGGACCGGCCGTGGCCCCGGCGGCACGGGCCGCCACGGCACCGGCCCCGGTGACCGTCAGCATTGACGGCCGGGTCGCCAACACCGTCCCGGCGGACGCGGTCGGCGTCAACACGCCGTTCTGGAGCGGGCAGTTCACCCGGAGTGACACTCCGCGACTGATCCGCGAGGCGGGCATCACCACCCTGTCGTTCAACGCCGGCGGGCCCGGCGACCTGTACCACTTCGACCACGGGGGCTGGCTCAGCCCTGACCCGTACGGCCCGTACAACGGCCCGGGCGGCTACGGCTACGAGAACTTGGCCCCGCGGTTCAGCTTCGACCGGTTCGCCCGGACGGCGCGGGCCGCCGGGGCCGGCACGCTCGTGCACGTCAACTACGGGACGGGGCCGACCGACACCCGCGAGCACCCCAGCACCGCCGCCGACCCCAAGCCGGGCAGCCCCCAGGAGGCCGCCGACTGGGTGCGCTACGCGAACGTGACGCACGGCTACGGCGTCCGCGACTGGGTGGTCGGCGAGGAGACCTACCTCAACGGCTGGCAGGGCAACGCGGACCCGACCCCGCCGGGCCCCGGCCACGACCTGGAGGTCCGCGAGCCGGACGCCCACCCGGACCGCTCCCCGGCCGCCTACGCGCGCAACAGCATCGAGTACGCGAAGGCCATGAAGGCCGTCGACCCGGACATCCGGGTCGGCATCGAGCTCTTCCCGTACGACCCGGCGCGGCTGGACCTACCGGGGCCCGACGCGCGCGCGAAGGAGTGGGACGAGGCGGTGCTCGGCACCCCGGGGCTGGCCGGGGCGGTCGACTTCGTCGATGTGCACTGGTACCACGCGCGGTTCGCCGGAGCCACCACCGAGGCCGCCCTGCTCGCGGACCCGGCGTCCACCGGGCGCGCCATGGCGACCGTGCGCGCCGCCCTCGACCGGGCCTCGGGGCCCGGGCACCGGATCGACATCGTCGCCGGCGAGACCAACCTCAACAACCAGGGCGACCCGCGCCAGCGGGGCGCGGCGGGCGCGCTCTACCTGCTGGAGGACAACCTGGCGCTGATGGAGAACGGCGTCTCCCAGGTCGACTGGTGGGCCCTCTACAACGGGCCGCAGCCCTTCGGGACCGGCGAATGGGGGGACCTCGGGCTGCTCTCCTCGGGCGAGTGCCCGGCCGACTGGTCCGGCCCGCAGCCGTGCGAGCCGCCGGCCGGGACGCCGTTCGCGCCGTTCCACACGATGAAGCTGCTGACCACCGCCCTCAAGGGCGGCGGGGACCTGCTGACCGCCCGCTCCGACAGTCCTTCGTTCGGCGCCCATGCCGTCCGGCGGACCGACGGCACCCTGGCGGTGGTCGTGGTCAACAAGGATCCACAGAACGCCCAGGCGTTCCACCTCGAACTGCCCGGCGCCTACCGCGTGAGCCGCACCCTCGGCTGGCAGCAGGGCGACGAGGCGCCCACGGTGCGCTACGGGCCGGCGCCGGACTCGCTCGCCCCGTACTCGGCGGCGGTCATCCTGCTCACCCCGCGCGGCTGACGCTCCGAGGACGACCGGCAGGACTTCCGGTCAGCCGGCCCTGTCAGCAGCCGGCCCGGCCTCCGGCCTGCGCCGGGTAGCGGGCGCCGTGGCCCGCGCCCGAGCGGCGGCGGCCGGGCCGGTGGTGGGCCGCCAGACCGGCGGCGCGCGAGGGCCGGGGGCCGGTGCCGAGGCCGCTGAGCTGCGCCCGACCGGTCTCCGTCCGGTCAGTCCTCCCCGAGGACGGCGTAGGTCTCCGCATCACCCGGCTCTCCGCTCTCGTCCTCGGGTGCACCCGACGGACCGGAACGGGCCGGACAAGAACGGGCCGGTCCGCTGACGTCGGACCGGTCGAGGGGGCGGACGGCTTCGGTCGGACCGCCTTCGCGCGCGTCCATGGTGGTCACCTCCGAGGGATGGGGGCGCCCGGCCGGGCGCCGGTATCGACCCCACTGGCTACCCGGGGCCGTGCGGGGCAAACAGGGCGGAGGTTTCACCGGGCCGGGTGCGGTTAACCGCTCGGGCGGAGGAACCAGAGCACCAGAGGTCCGACCGAGGAAACCGAGGCTGACATGACCGCGTTCGGCTACTTCCTGTCCTGCGAGGAGTTCACCCCCGCCCAGCTGGTCGAGCAGGCCAGGATGGCGGAGCAGGCCGGATTCACCCGGCTCGCGATCTCCGACCACTTCCACCCGTGGAACGACGCCCAGGGCAGCAGCCCGTTCGTCTGGGGCGTGATCGGGGCGCTGTCCCAGGTCACCCGGCTGCCGGTGACCACCCTCGTCACCTGCCCCACCGTCCGGCTCCACCCCGCCGTGACGGCCCAGGCGGCGGCGACGGCGGACGTGCAGTTGGACGGCGGCCTGCGGCTCGGCGTGGGGACCGGCGAGGCGCTCAACGAGCACGTCCTCGGCGACCGCTGGCCGCCGTTCGACGTACGGGCCGACATGCTGGAGGAGGCCGTCGGGGTGATGCGCGAACTGTTCACCGGCAGCACGGTCTCCCACCACGGCACCCACTACACCGTCGAGAACGCCCGGCTCTACACCGCGCCGAAGGACAGCCGGCTGCCCGTGTACGTCTCGGCCTTCGGCCCCAAGGCGGCCGAGCGGGCGGCCCGGTTCGCGGACGGACTGGTCACCATGACGCCGGACACCGAACTGATCGGGCGCTACCGCGCGGCGGGCGGAACCGGGCCGGTGATCGGCGGGGTGAAGGTCTGCTGGTCGCAGGACCGCGAGCGGGCGGTCAAGACCGTCCACCGGCTCTGGCCGAGCGAGCTGCTGCCCGGCGAGCTCGCCCAGGTCCTGCCCACTCCCCAGCACTTCGAGCAGGCCACCGAGCTGGTCACCGAGGAGCAGGTCGCCGACGCGGTCACCTGCGGCGACGACCCGCAGGAGCACGCCGACCAGCTGCGCGCCTACGTCGGGGCGGGCTTCGACGAGGTGTACGTCGGCCAGATCGGCCAGGAGCAGGAAGGTTTCTTCGACTTCTACCGCGAGCAGATCCTGCCCCAAGTGGCCTGAGCACCGAGGAGCGTGCCTGTGACCGCTTTCCCGCCCTGGAGCCTGCGCGAGTACGCCTTCCTCGCCGACGGCGAACGCGGCGCGCTGGTGGGCCCGCTCGGTGAGGTGGCCTGGTTGTGCGCTCCCCGCTGGGACTCCGACCCGCTGTTCGCCGGCCTGGTCGGCGGCAGCGGCGTCTACGCGGTGACGCCGGTCGGCCGGTTCGTCCCCGGCGGCTACTACGAGAACGGCGGACTGATCCACCGCAGCCGGTGGGTCACCGAGCAGGGCGTGGTCGAGTGCCGCGAGGCGCTGGCCCTGCCCGCCGATCCGCACCGGCTGGTCCTGCTGCGCCGCGTCACCGCCGAGTACGGACCGGCCCGGCTGCGGATCCGGCTCGCGGCCGGCCAGGGCTTCGGAACGGACCGGGCCCGCAGCCCGCACCGCGCGACGGACGGCTGGACCATCCGCACCGGGCGGATGCACCTGCGCTGGACGGGCGCCGAGACGGCCCGCCCCGACCCGGACGGGCAGCTCACCGCGGAGGTCGCGCTCGACCCGGGCGAGCGGCTGGACCTCGTCCTGGAGGTCGGCGACAGCGGCCCCGACGGCCCGCCGCCCGACCCCGAGCGGTGCTGGCGCGCCACCGAACGCGGCTGGCGGGACGCCGTACCGGCCCTCGACCACACCCTGGACGGGCGCGACGCCCGCTTCTCCTACGCGGTGCTGCGCGGACTCACCTCCTCGGTCACCGGGGGCATGGTCGCCGCGGCGACCACCAGCCTGCCCGAACGCGCCGAGGAGGGCCGCAACTACGACTACCGCTACGTCTGGATCCGGGACCAGTGCCTGGCCGGGCAGGCCGTCGCCGCCTGCGGCCCGTACCCCCTCCTGGACGACGCGGTGCGCTTCACCACCGCCCGGCTGGTGGAGCACGGCCCGCGGATCGCCCCGGCGTACACCGTGACCGGCGGCCGGGTGCCCGACCAGCGCACCGTCGACCTGCCCGGCTACCCGGGCGGCCACGACCAGGTCGGCAACCAGATCACCCGGCAGTTCCAACTGGACTCCTTCGGCGAGGCGTTGCTGCTGTTCGCGGCGGCCGCCCGGCACGACCGGCTGAGCCCCGACGCCCACCGCGCGGTCCGTACCGCCGCCGCGTCCATCGCCGCCCGGTGGCGCGAACCGGACGCCGGGATCTGGGAGTTGGGCGAGCGGAGGTGGACCCACAGCCGGCTGATCTGCGCCGCCGGTCTACGCGCGGTCACCCGCCCGCAGGTGGCCGGGGCGGCCGGGCTGTCGGCCGGGCTCGCGGCCGAGTGGAACGCGCTGGCCGACCGGCTGCTGGCGCACACCGCCCGGCACTCGCTGCATCCCTCCGGCCGGTGGCAGCGCTCCCCCGACGACCCGGCGCCCGATCTCGCCCTGCTGCTGCCGCCGGTGCGCGGCTGCCCCTCCCCCGACGATCCGCGCACCGTCGCCACCCTGCGCGCCTGCCGCGAGGAACTGACCGACGGGCACTACGCCTACCGGTTCCGGCACGACGAGCGCCCGCTCGCCGAGGCCGAGGGCGCGTTCGTGCTCTGCGGCTTCCTGCTGGCGCTCGCCGAGCACCAGCAGGGCCACACCGTGGAGGCGGCCCGGTGGTTCGAGACCACCCGCGGACTCTGCGGCTCGGCGGGGCTGTTCTCCGAGGAGTACGACGTCGCCCAGCGCCAGCAGCGCGGCAACCTGCCGCAGGCCTTCGTGCACGCGATGCTGCTGGAGTCCGCCGCCCGCCTGGCGCTTCCCCCCGGCAGCTGACCGACCCGGCAGCTGACCGACCCGGCAGCTGACCGCCGGCAACCGCCGCGTCAGCCGGTTCAGCTGTCCGGTCAACTGCCGGGTCCGGCGCCGTCCGGTTGGCCGTGCAGGTGGTAGACCGCGAAGGCCCGCCCGATGACCGGCTGGGCGACGTTGCGCACCCGCACGCCGCAGGCGGTGAGGCCGCGTTCGGTGCCGAGGTGGGCGTGGCCGTGCACGGCCAGGTCCGCCCCGGCCTCGTCGATGGCCTCGGCGAGCAGGTAGCTGCCCAGGAACGGGTAGATCTCGGGCGGCTCCCCGGCCAGGGTGTCCGGCACCGGGGCGAAGTGGGTCAGCGCGATCCGCAGGTCGCAGCCCTCGGCGGTGAGCCGGTCCAGTGCGTCGCGCAGCCCGTCCGCACAGTGCCGGGAGTGCCGGATGAAGGCCTTCATCTCCGGTTCGCCGAACTCGCCGCCGCTACGGCCGGCGAAGCCGCCGCCGAAGCCCTTGGTACCGGCCACGCCGACGAGCTGCCCGTCCACCCGGACCACGGTCGAGCTGCGTTCCAGCACCTGCACCCCGTAGGAGTTGAGGATCCGGGTGACCTCGTCCGCCCGGCCGGCGTCGTAGTCGTGGTTGCCGAGGACCGCGACCACTGGCACGGGTAGTCCGGCCACCTCCTCCCCCACCACCACGGCCTCCTCCGGGGTGCCGTGCCGGGTCAGGTCACCGGCCAGCAGCAGCAGGTCCGCCAGGCCGGCCACGGAGGTGAAGGCGGGCCTCAGCGCGCCCCGGCTGTCCGGGCCCAGGTGGATGTCCCCCACGGCGGCCACCCGGATCACGGCAGGTCCTCCGCGCCCACCGGCGGCCGGCCGTCGGCCAGCGCGATGTCGGTGTACACCGTGAGGCCCGCCAGGGCCTCGGCGACGATGCGCTGGACGGCCACGCGGCGCTGCTCGGTCGCCACCGTGCCGGACACGGTGACGTGAGTGCCGTGCAGTTCGATCCGCAGGCCGAGTTCGCCGACCTCGTCGTCGGCCAGCCGGTCGCGCAGATGGGCGAGCCGGTACTCGGTGTCGTCGGAAGCTCTCATGGGGCGGCCTCCTCCGGTTCGATCACCTGGAGCCGTTCCAGGAGGAAGAGGAAGGCGGCCGCCATCGGCGCGTCCCCGCGCTCGGCGCGGACCCGCCGCCAGTCGACCTTCTCCCGCAGCGGGCGCACCACCGAGAGCACCGCCCCGAAGTCGCAGTGGTGTTCGGAGAAGGCCGCGAGCAGGCTGCCGACCAGGTCGGTGGCGGAGAGCACCGGCATGTGCACCGAGTCCACCGGCAGCACTTCGGCGCGCTCCAGCAGCTCGGAGGTGACCGGGCGTTTGGCGAGTTCGAGGATGAGGTCGATGTCCTGGCCCAGGCACCGGGCCTTGATCAGCCAGTCCTCCGGCGGGAGGAACACCTGGAGCCCGGCCTCGCGCAGGGTGCGGGTGACGGCGTCGACGTCCTCCCGGCGGATGCAGAAGTCGGCGTCGTGCTGGAGGCGCACCACGGCTCCGTGCGCGTAGGCGGCCACGCCGCCCGCCAGCGCGAACGGGTGGTCCTTGGCCTTCAGCAGCGAGGCGATCCGCTTCGCCGCCTCCAGGATCGCCTGGGTGCGGTCCGGGGGCAGCTGCCCGGTGGTCTCGCCGTGTGGCCATTCGTCCACCCGCGGGCGCGGCGGCCGGGGCGGATCGGGTTCTTCGACGCGGTGGTCCATCGCGTCCTCCTCCTCGGCCCTGCGTTTCGGGGCGCTTCCACGGCTACCCCGGCGGCGGGGATTCACTCCGGGCGCCCGCCACTCCCGCCGGCGCGCTCCGGCCGGCCCGCTCCGGCTGCCCGCCTGCCCCCCAGCCACCTACTCCACCTGAACGGCGATCAGGCAGGTGTCGTCGTCGGTGTCGGCGGAGCTGAGGGCGAGCAGCCGGTCGAGGTAGCCCTCCAGGTCACGGCCGGGGGACCCGGCGGCGCGGATCAGCTGGTCGACGGACTCCTCGACCGGGCGGTCCCGGCGCTCGACGAGGCCGTCGGTGTACAGCAGCAGGACGTCGCCGGGCACCAGCTGCACCGTGTGCTCCTCGTACCAGGCGTCCTCCAGGGCGCCGAGCAGTACGCCGTGCGGCAGCGGCAGCAGTTCGGCGCTGCCCGGCCCGAGCAGGACCGGCGGCAGGTGCCCGGCCCGGGCCCAGCGCAGCCGCCCGCCCGCCGGGTCGAACAGGGCGCACACGGCGGTGGCGGTGACCTGGCCGGGCTCCCGCAGTGCCACCGTGTTGGCCCACTCCAGCAGCCGCGCCGGGCCGGCCCCGGTGACGGCCAGGCCGCGCAGCGCGTGCCGCAGGGCGACCATCCCGGTGGCCGCACCGACGCCGTGGCCCGCCACGTCGCCGACGGCCAGCAGGACGCGCTTGTCGGGCAGCGGCAGCACGTCGTACCAGTCTCCGCCGACCCGGTCGCGCTGGGCCGCCGGGCGGTAGCGCACGGCGACCTGGAGGCCGGCGGTGGTCAGGGCGGGCGGCGCGGCGGGCAGGATGGCCTGCTGGAGCCGCAGGGCCAGCTGCTCGCGCTCGGCCGCCTGGTGCTCGGTGTCGGCGAGGCGGGCCCGGGTGGCGCCGAGGGCGACCTCGGTCGAGTGCTGGGCGGAGACGTCCTGGTAGGCACCGCGGATCGCGGTGATCCGGCCCTCGTCGTCGAGGACGGGCTCGGCGATCACCCGGGTGTAGCGGTGGGTGCCGTCGGGCTGGGCGAGCCGGAAGACCGCGGAGGCGGTGCGGTGGCGGCGGCCCACCCGGTCCAGCAGGCGGCGGACCGCCGGGACGTCGTCGGGGTGGACGTGCCGGGTGAGCCGTCCCAGTGGCACCGGGTCGGCCTCCGGCGGTAGGCCGAAGAGCTCGCGCAGACCCGCGCTCCACTGGGCCCGGCTGCCGTCGGGGCTCTCCTCGAACCCGGCCACCCGGGCCAGCCGCTGGGCCTGGTCCAGCAGCCCGGTCCGCTCGTCGAGCCCGGCCCGGCCCTGCTCCCGGTCACGCCCCTGCTGCCACTCGACCAGCAGCCGGCCGTGCAGCGGCGCGACCGCGAGCAGGACGGTGTCGGGGACGGCGAGCCCGCCGCGGCTGAAGACCAGCCGCAGGTTCTGCCCGGGCAGCGGCTCGCCGGTCTCGTGCACCCGCACCAGCCGCGGGAACAGGCCGGTGGCCGAGGCGAGCGGGTAGGCCTCCAGCAGCGAGCCCCCTTCGAGCAGGGGCCGGGGGCGCCCCAGCGGATCGCGGAACCGGGTGTTGGCCCGCAGGATCGTGAAGTCCACGACCCGGCCGTCCCGCAGGATCGGCTCCAGCAGCAGAGCCGGCATGGCGAGCCCCTCCAGGAAGTCCGGGGAGTCCTCGGGCAGCGCGGCGGGCCCGCTCTCGCACAGGAGGGTCGCGCACAGGTCGGCGAGCGCCCGCAGCTGGCGGCGCTGCGGCCCGCCCAGGGCCGGGGCGGGCGCCTGCCAGAGGACCTCCAGCGCGCCCCGGCACCGGCCGCCGTCGACCATCGGCAGCACCGCCCGTGCCGAGCCGGTACCGACCGAGGGGCCTTCGCTCCCCGGCTCTCCCGGCCACAGCTCCGTTCCCCCGGCGACGGAGCGCTGCGCCGGCGTGGGGAGCCCGGGCGGGACGCGGCTCCACGGGGTGGCCTCGGCGGCGGAGAGCCCGGCGTGCGCCGCGAGGGCGAGGACGCCGCCGGGCAGGCGCTGCCAGACGACGACGGCGTGGGCGCCGAGTGCGGTCCCCACCTGCTCCAGCACCGATTCGGCGGCGCGCTGCAGGTCGGGGACGGCGGCGAGCGCGGACGGGACGGTAGCGGCGGCGTCGGCGGGCGCGGACGGGAGGCCGGGCCCGGGGGCGGGCAGTCCGGCGACCTCGGCGGCCAGCGAGGTCACGGGCACCCCCGCCTCGCGCGCCAGACGGGCGAGGTGGACCGCCGCCTCGGTGGGCAGGAGGCCGAGGCGTTCGGCGAGGATCCCGGTGGCCAGGTCGACGGCCGAACGGCCGCGGGCCCCGGCCTGGAGTCGCCGGAGCTCGTCCTGGAGCCGACGGACGGTCGCGGCCAGGGCCTCCGCCGTTGGGTCCGCCGTTGGGCCCGCCGTTGGGTCCGGGAACTGGCTCGTGTCGGTCATCTCGCGTCCAGCCGGTCGGCCTTCCCGCAGGGAGCCGCCGGAGTGCGTCCGGGAGGGACGTCTCCGGGCGGGGGGGGGACGGCGAGTGCCGCCCTGCTCCCACTGTGCCACCGGCGGCCCCTGGCGGCAGCCCGCCGTCCCGGTCTCAGCGGGCCGGCCGCCCCAGCAGGCTCCGCTCGAGGTCGGCCAGCAGTTCGGCGGTGTCGCGGTGGACCTCGGCGGCGCCCGCGCCGAGGAGTTCCCGGGCGTCGGAGCCGCCGGTCTCCACCGCGATGCACGGCACCCGCGCCCGGCCGGCCGCCGTCACGTCCCAGACGGTGTCGCCGATGAACACGGCGTGTTCGGGCTCCGCCTCCGCCAGGTCCAGGGCGGCGTGGACCAGGTCGGGGGCGGGCTTGGTGGCGCTGACGTCGTCGGCGGAGGTGGCCGCGCTGATCACGTCGTCCGCGTCGAGTACCCGGCGCAGCACCCCGAGCTCGCGTTCGGACGCGGAGGTGGCGAGGATGACCCGCCAGCCCCGGTGGGCGCAGGCGCGCAGCAGGTCGGCGGCGCGCGGCAGCGGCTGGATCTGCGGCCAGAACCGGGCGTACAGGGCGTCGTGGGCGCTGGTGATGGCTTCGTCGTCGCCGTGGTCCCGCTCGCTGCCGAGCAGGTGGTCGAGGAGCTGGTCGGATCCCATGCCGACGGCCCGGTGGACCCGGGAGGTGGGGACGGTCCGGTCGTACTGCCGGAGCGCCTCCCACCAGGCGAGGGCGTGGAAGTACGCGGTGTCGAGCAGGGTGCCGTCGACGTCGAAGAGCGCCGCCGGGGTCGTGGTCATGGTCTCCTCCTTCCGGTCGGCCCCCGGTGGGGCCGCGGGCGTGCGCGGCTGTGGCCGGTCGTGTTCACGACGGCGCCCGCAGTCCGGAGCGTTCGCCCGCCGCCAGCAGGCCGGCCGCGCGGTCGACCAGGGCCATGATGGTCAGCGCCGGGTTGGCGCTGCCCTGGGTGGGCAGCACGCTGCCGTCGGTGATCAGCAGGTTGGGTACGGCGAAGGTGCGCAGCCGGTGGTCCACCACGCCGGCCAGCGGGTGGTCGGCCATCCGGCAGCCGCCGACCAGGTGGGCGTAGCGGTCGATGGTGATGACCTCGCTCGCCCCGGCGGCCCGCAGGATGGACTCCATGACCCCGCGGGCGGCGGCGATCAGCTGCCGGTCGTTGTCGCACTGGGAGTAGGCGAACTGGGCCACCGGGAGGCCGTGCCGGTCGGTCTCGGCGGCGAGGGTGACCCGGTTGTCGGCTTGGGGCAGCAGTTCGGCGACGGCGCCGAGGGTGGCCCAGTGGACGTAGTCGGAGAGGTAGGCGCGCAGGTCGGCGCCCCAGTGGCCCTGGGCGACGACGTGTTCGGCCCAGGTGATCGGCAGCGGGGAGGTGTTCTGGATGGCGAAGCCTCGCTTGTAGGGCTTGGCCGGGTCGGTCTCGTAGTACTGCTCGGTGGACACCTCGGGCGGCGGGGCCTTGTAGGCGCGGATCTCCTCCTCGAAGCGGCCGGAGGTCTGCGGGGCGCCCTGCACCATCATGTAGCGGCCGACGAGGTCGTGGTCGTTGCACAGGCCGTCGGGGAAGCGCTTGGAGGTGGAGTTGAGCAGCAGCCGCGGGGTCTCGATGGCGTACCCGGCGATGGCGACGGTGCGGGCGCGTTGGAGATGTTCGCGGCTGCGGTGGAAGTAGCGGACGCCCCGGGCGAGTCCCTCGTGGTCGAGTTCGACGGCCGCGGCCATGCAGTCGGCGCGGATCTCGGCGCCGTGTGCGAGGGCGTCGGGGACGTGGGTGATCAGCGGGGAGGCCTTGGCGTTGACCTTGCAGCCCTGGAGGCAGAAGCCCCGGTAGATGCAGTGCGGGCGGCGGCCGAAGCGGCCGTTGGCGATGGCGACCGGGCCGACCCGGGCCTCGATGCCGAGGGCGGCGGCGCCGCGCAGGAAGACCTCGCCGTTGCCACCGACGGGGTGCGGGGGATGCGGGTAGGGGTGGGGGTCGCCCCAGGGCCAGTACTGGCCGGCGACGGGGAGTTCGTACTCCACGCGCCGGTAGGACTCGCGCAGGTCCTCGTAGTCGATCGGCCAGTCGGCACCGACGCCGTCGAGGGTGTGGGTGCGGAAGTCCGAGGGGTGGAGGCGCGGCGCGTAGCCGGCGAAGTGGACCATCGAACCGCCCACGCCGCGGCCGGAGTTGTTGGAGCCGAGCGGCACCGGGTCGGAGCCGGAGATGAGCCGCGGCTCGGTCCAGTACAGGTGGTGCGAGGCGGCCTCGTCGCTGACCCAGTCGGTGAGCGGGTCCCAGAACGGCCCGGCCTCCAGCACGACGACGCTCCAGCCCCGGCGGGCCATCCGCTGGGCGAGGGTGGCGCCGCCCGCGCCGCAGCCGACGATCAGCAGGTCGACCTCGTCTGAGTCCGCGTAGCGCCGCATGTCGCGCAGCAGGGTGTGGTCGAAGCCGTGCCCGTGCTCGGGCAGCAGCCACGCGGAGGCGTTGGAGCGGCGCACGTCGCGCTGGGCGGCCGCGTTGGCCCGTACGGTCTCGGCGGCGGCGCGCAGCCGGGAGTGCCGGCCGGGGTCGGTGGCGGGCGGCACCGGGGCGGGCGGCTGGTCGTCGGGCGGCCGGGGCGGTCGCGAGTGGGCGTCCGCGACCTCCCAGGGCTCGCGCCGGTCGACGCCCAGGCGCAGGTAGCCGCGCGGGTGGGCGGGGCCGCCGAAGCCGATCTCGTTCCAGGCGGTGGGGTGGGAGTAGTAGGCGGTGCAGGCGTACCTGGTCCACAGGCTCCAGACGTGCTGGGCGGGCAGTCCGTGCCAGCGCTCGCCGTGGAGTTCCTGGACCCGGCCGACCAGGGCCCGCTGCTGGACCTCGGTGAGTGCGGCGAAGGGGCCGTCCGCGTCCTCGTCGAGGGCGCGCAGGGTGCGCCGCCAGGCCTCGTCGTCGGGCGGCATGTCGGCGTAGTGCCAGCCGTCGGTCTCCATCTCGGCGAGCCGGGCGTCGATCATCGGCAGCAGCGGGACGTCGGGGTGGTCGAGCAGTAGGTCGAGCAGGGCGCGGGCGGTGGCCTCCTCGGCGGGTGTGAAGAAGCGCAGCGGGGGCAGCGGGCCGGTGCGGGCCAGGACGGCGGCCACCGTCTCGCGGTCCCAGTGGCGGGACTGGCTGAGCGCGTCGTAGCCGGGGAAGCGCGGCTCAGGCATCGCGCGACTCCCGGCGCAGTACGGCGGCGACCAGGCCCATCCCTCCGACCATGCTCATCAGCAGCGGGGCGAACAGCGGGGGCCCCATCTCGACGTTGTAGCGGGCCATCGCCCAGCCGCCGGGCTTCTGGGCGACGCCGCGCACGTGCAGCCAGGTGCCCTGGAGACCGTTGGCGGTGATGGCGGCGGAGGCGACCGGCAGCAGGGTGCGGGCCATCTTCGGGCTGAGTGCCCCGGCCACCCCGGCCACCGCGCCGACCGGTCCGAGCAGGACCGGCCACCACATGACGCGGTTGCCGAAGCCGGCCCGGTCGTGCTCCAGGTAGATCTCGGCGGCCGTGATCACGGAGCCGGCGCCGGTGACCATGGCCAGCGAGCGCTGGAAGCGCCCGGTGCGGACGTTGCGCACCGCGAGGTCGACGCCGCGCCGGGCCAGCTCAGTGACGGCCATGCCGGCCCCCGAACGACGGCAGGAACTCCTGGAGCTTCGCCTTGAAGCCCTGGCGGACCATCGCCGCGCGGTCCGCGTCCCCGCGCAGCACGGAGGTGGCGGCGGCCTGGATCTGGTCCCAGGTGGCGTGCGGCGGGATCGGCGGCACGGCCGGGTCGGTGCGCAGTTCGAGCACGAACGGACGGTCGGCGGCAAGGGCTCGCTGCCAGCCGTCCTGGACGTCCTCCGGCGCGTCCGCCCGTTCGGCGCCGAGGCCGAGGCTGCGGGCGAAGCCGGCGTAGTCGACGTCCGGCAGTTCCTGGGAGGGGAGGAAGCTGGGCGCGCCCTCCATGGCCCGCAGCTCCCAGGTGACCTGGTTGAGGTCGCAGTTGTTGAGCACCGCGACCACCAGCCGCGGGTCGTCCCAGCGCTGCCAGTACTTGGCGATGGTGATCAGCTCGGCGAGGCCGTTCATCTGCATCGCGCCGTCGCCGACCAGGGCGATGGCGGGCCGGTCCGGGTGGGCGAACTTGGCACCGATCGCGTAGGGGACGCCGGGGCCCATGGTGGCCAGGGTCCCGGACAGCGAGCCGCGCATCCCGCCGCGGAAGCGCAGGTGCCGGGCGTACCAGTTGGCGGCGGAGCCGGAGTCGGCGGTGACCATGGCGTCGTCGGGCAGCAGGTGGTCGAGGGTGTGGATCGCGTACTCGGGGTTGATCGGGTCCGCCCCGACCTGGGCCCGCCGCTCCATGACCTGCCACCAGCGCTCGGTGTTGTCGCTGACGGTGCGCTGCCAGTCGCGGTCCTCCTTGCGGACCAGCAGCGGCAGCAGGGCGTCCAGGGTCCGGGCGGCGTCGCCGACGAGGTTGACCTCGTACGGGTAGCGCAGGCCCACCATGAAGGGGTCGAGGTCGATCTGCACGGCCCTGGCCTGGCCGAACTCCGGCAGGAACTGGGTGTACGGGAAGCTGGAGCCGATGGTGAGCAGGGTGTCGCAGTCACGCATCAGCTCGTAGGAGGGGCGGGTGCCGAGCAGGCCGATCGCCCCGGTGACGTACGGCAGCGTGTCGGGCAGCGCGTCCTTGCCGAGCAGCGCCTTGGCCACGCCGGCGCCGAGCAGTTCGGCGGTCCGCTCGACCTGCTCGCGGGCGTGCCGGGCGCCCTGGCCGACCAGCATCGCGACCTTGCGTCCCGAGTTGAGCACGTCCGCGGCCCGGCGCAGTTCGCCGTCCTCGGGGACGACCGTCCAGCGCGGGCTGCCGAGGCTGGAGGGCACCATCTTGAAGGCGTGCTCGGGCGGGCTGTAGTCCAGTTCCTGGACGTCGGCGGGCACGATCACGGCGGTGACGGTGCGGCGGGCGGTGGCGGTGCGCAGCGCGCGGTCGAGCACGTTGGGCAGCTGTTCGGGGACGGTCACCATCTGGCAGTACTCGGCGGCGACGTCCTTGAACAGGCTCAGCAGGTCGACCTCCTGCTGGTAGGAGCCGCCCATGGCGCTGCGGTTGGTCTGTCCGACGATCGCCACCACGGGGACGTGGTCGAGTTTGGCGTCGTACAGGCCGTTGAGCAGGTGGATCGCGCCCGGGCCGGAGGTCGCGGCGCACACCGCGGTGCGGCCGGAGAACTTGGCGTAGCCGACCGCCTCGAAGGCCGCCATCTCCTCGTGCCGGGCCTGGACGAAGACGGGGTTGTTGTCGGCGCGGCCCCAGGCGGCCATCAGCCCGTTGATGCCGTCACCGGGGTAGCCGAAGACGTAGCGGACGTCCCAGGCACGCAGTCGTTCCAGGATGTGGTCGGAAACCTTCGGGGACACAGTGCTCCTCCTTCTCGCGCTCCGTGCTTCTCGTGCTCCGTGCGACTTCTCTTCTGCCTCGGCCCTTCCCCTCGACACGACGGTCCCCCGCAGCGCGGGTAACCGCTGCGGGGGACCGGAAACGCCCGACCGGGAGGAAGGTCAGCCGGCTTCCTCCTGTTCGTCGGCCCACCCGGGCGCGTCCTCGTCCTCCAGCTGCTCGCGCAGCAGGGTCAGCGTGGCGCTCAGCAGCCGGGAGACGTGCATCTGGGAGACGCCGATCCGGTCGGCGATCTCGGACTGGGTGCAGCCGTCCCAGAAGCGGAGCTTGAGGACCTTCTGCTCGCGTTCGGGCAGCTTGGCCAGGAGCGGGCGCACCGCGGTGCGGAAGTCGGCGAGCTCGATGCCGGGATCGCAGCTGCCGAGCCGGTCCAGCAGCGCGCTGCCGGTCTCGTCGGTGTTCTGCTCGCGCAGGGCGTCCAGCGAGCTGGGGCGGTAGACCCGGCCGGCCACCAGTCCCTCGGTGGCCTCCGCCACGCTGAGGTGGAGGTCCTCGGCGATCTCCTCGGGTTGCGGAAGGCGGCCGAGTTCCTGTTCGAGCCGGTCGGAGCCGCGGGCGACGGTCAGGTACAGCTCCTGCATGCTGCGCGGCACCCGGACCGGCCAGGAGGTGTCGCGGAAGAACCGCTTGATCTCACCGGCGATGGTGGGGATGGCGTAGGTGACGAACTCGACGCCGCGTGCCGGATCGAACCCGTCGACGGCCTTGATCAGGCCGATCGTACCCACCTGGAGGATGTCGTCCATGTCCTCCGCGCGGTGCCGGAAGCGGGCCGCGATGAACCGGACGAGCGGCATGTTGAGTTCGATGATCGTGCCGCGGACGTAGCTGTAGGCGTGGGTCTCGTGGGCGAGCCCGGCCAGGCGCTCGAACAGCGCGTCGCTGAGTTCACGCGCCTCGGTCTTGCCCATCGAGCGCAGTTCGGCCTCGGTCGGCCTCGGTGGCAGGTCGGGCTCGGTGCCCGACGGCACGGCGGCGGTCCGGTCGCCGGTGCGAGGTGTTTCCAGGGAGGTGGACACTGGTCTCTCCAGGTGACGGGGTGAACGCCTGGTGACGCCCGGCGGGCTCGCACCCGCGCGTCGAGGCTTCTTCCCCAGGACCCGCGCCATCGGGCGGGCCCCGGTGCACCCGTGTTCGGGTGCCGGGCGGCCGTTCGTCCATCGACCGCATGGCTGTTCTACCCGACATGCGACTTCGAATTCATGTTTTGGGTGGGTTTCTTGTATTTCCTCCGGGTAGACGCGCTGGCGTCAGCACTGGGACACGAGAGGAGGGCGGTCATGCCCCGAGGATCCAGCCCCAAGCGCGAGCGCCAGTACGAGCACATCAAGGACAGCGCGCTCGACCGGGGTGAGAGCGAGAAGCGGGCCAAGGAGATCGCCGCCCGTACGGTCAACAAGGAACGCGCCCGGCACGGCGAGTCGAAGACCGCGAGCCGTACCTCGACCCACGACATGTCGTCGAGCCGGCGCGGTGGGCAGCGCTCCCACACGGGTGCCCAGGGCCCGACCTACGACCAGCTGTACAACGAGGCCAAGCACCGCAACATCAAGGGCCGTTCGAAGATGAACAAGAACGAACTGGCCGACGCGCTGGGCCGCTGAGCGCGCCCGGCGCCCCGTCGACGAGGTCCGCGAGGTTCCGCCATGACCATTCCGACACCCCCGGATCCGGACACCGAGCCGATCCCCCACCCCTACCCGGCACCCCGGCCGGGCGAGGACCCCGATCCGGCGCCCCCGCCCGTCCCGCCGTTCCCGATGCCCGACCCCGACCCGGCACCGCCCATCGAACCGCACCCCGGACAGCGCTGACGAGCCGTTCGGTCGAGCTCGGTTCGGCCGGGCTCATTCGCCGTCCGGTCCTCCGCTCCACTCCGCCGCGTCAGCCCCGCCCTTCCGGGCGGGGCTGACGCGGCGGTCGAGCGGGGAGGGCACCTCCAGCCAGACCGACTTCCCCGCGCCCGAGGGAACACTGCCCCAGGCACCGGCGAGCCGGTCCACCACCCGCAGACCGTGGCCGCCCGGCCGCCCCGGATCGGCGAAGGGACGCAGTCGCGGCCGCACCGGACTGGCGTCCATTACCTCCACCCGCAACCGGACACCGTCCCAGCGCAGCCGCAGCTCGCGCGGACCCCCGGGGGCGTGCAGGCAGGCGTTGGTGACCAGCTCCGAGACCATCAGCAGGACGTCCTCGGCGACGGCCTCCTGCTCGTCGTCGACGGTGGGCAACCAGTGCCAGGACCGCAGCGCCTCACGGCTGAACTCGCGGCTGCGCTGGACGGCGCCCTGGCTGCCGTCGAACACGAGCCGTCTGGTCTCCCCGGCGGCCGCTTGCGGTCCTGGTCCGGAGCGGTCCATGCCGAGCCCCCTCACACCATTCCGGGAGTTTCGTCCGCGTCCCCGGACTGCCCGTCGGCGGACTTCAATGCCGCGCTCAGGTCCGGATGGATCCGCAGCACGGTGTCGGCGCCGGTGATCGCGAACAGCCGGGCCACGATCGGGCGCGGGCTCGCGAGCTCCAGGCGCAGCCCCGCGGCCTCGGCCTCGATCCGGGCGTGCAGCAGGATGTTCAGACCGGTGGAGTCGCAGAACCGCAGGCCCGCGAGGTCGACCACGATCCGCTCGACGCCGTCGACGCCGTCGTCGCCCGGGTCGGCGAGCACCGTGCGCAGGCTGTCCGCCGAGTCGTGGTCCAGCTCCCCGGCGACGGTGACCACGCGCACCGGGCCGGCGCGCGCCACGGCGATGCGCAAGGCGCCCTGGGCCTGGTCCCCGTCGGCCCCGGTGGGTTCTTCGGCTGGCGGTGGCATGGCGCGCTCCCTGAGTGGTCGGGACGGCGACGTACCGTCCCGACCATCATGCCGCGCGGCGCGGACCGCCGAGCCCCCGGACGGACCCGTGGGGACGGTCGGGAAGGCCACTCGCTCCTCGTCCATGACCCGCGTTTGCCCGGACCGGTCGCGGCTACACGCCTGACGGACAGGAGGTGGAGGCGATCGGCATGGCGACGCCGGACAGCGAGCGCGGGCACCTTCCGCGGCCCCGGACCGGTCGGCGGGAGTCACCCGAGGAACGGGCGGACCGGCGCTGGGCCGAGCTGCTGCAGGAGGTGCGGGTGGCCCAGACCGGGTCGCAGATCCTCTTCGGGTTCCTGCTGAGCGTGGTGTTCATGCCGCGCTTCGGCCAACTCGGCGGTTTCGACCGGGGTCTGTACGTCTCGACGGTCGTCCTCGGGGCGCTCGCCACCGGCTCGCTGACCTCCCCGGTCGCCTACCACCGGATCTTCGCCGGGCGTCGGCTGAAGCCCGAACTGGTCGACGCCGCAGCCCGGTTGGTGGCCGTCGGGTTGGTACTGCTGGCACTGACGATCGGCGCGGCCCTGCTGCTCCTGCTGCGGGTGGCGACCGGGTCGGCGATCTCCGGCTGGATCACCGGCGTCGTCATGTTCTGGTTCGCGTCCTGCTGGCTGCTGCTGCCCATCCGGCACCTGCGCCGGCACGACGGCAAGTACACCCGGCCGCCGGACGACCCCGACACGGGCTCGGATCCGTGACGTTTCGGGGCCGCCCGCCCGGCAAGACGCCCCGCCATGACGAGACGCAAGCGTTCCAAGCCCCGCACCGTCGTCATCACCGGCGCCACGGCCGGGGTCGGCCGCGCCTGCGTACGGGCCTTCGCCACCGGGGGCGACCGGCTCGTGCTGGTCGCCCGCGGCATCGCCGGGCTGCGCGCCGCCTCGGCCGAGGCGGAGTCGGCGGGCTCGCCGGTGCGCACCATCCTGGCGGACGTGTCCGATCCGGAGGCCTGCGAGGCGGTGGCCGCCCGGGCCGAGGCGGAGTTCGGCCCGATCGACGTCTGGGTCAACGACGCCTTCGTCTCGGTGTTCGCACCCTTCACCGAGATCAGCGCCGCGGAATTCCGGCGGGTCACCGACGTCACCTATCTCGGCTACGTGAACGCCACCCGGGCCGCACTGAACCGGATGCTGCCGCGCGACCACGGCACGATCGTGCAGGTCGGCTCCGCGATCGCCTACCGGGGGATCCCGCTGCAGACGGCCTACAGCGGCGCCAAGCACGCCATCCAGGGCTGGCACGAGGCGCTGCGGTGCGAGTTGCTGGCCAGCGGATCGGGGGTGCGGGTGACCATGGTGCAGCTGCCGGCCGTCAACACCCCGCAGTTCGACTGGGTGCTGAACCGGCTGCGCGGCCGCGCCCGGCCCGTCCCGCCCGTCCTCCAGCCCGAGCTGGCCGCCCGGGCCGTCCGCTACGCCGCCGACCACCCCGGGCGCCGGGAGTACTGGGTCGGCGGCAGCACCGCGGCCACCCTGATCGCCAACGCGCTCGCCCCCGGCCTGCTCGACCGCTACCTGGCCCGCACCGGGATCGCCGCCCAGCAGGACGACGAACTGCACCGCGGCCAGGACCGGGCCAACCTCTGGGCCCCGGCGGACGCCGCCACGGACCACGGCGCCCACGGCCGGTTCGACCGGGAGGCCCGCGAGCACAGCGCCCAACTGTGGGCCTCCCAGCACCACGGGCTGCTCGCCGCCGGCGGGGCGGCCCTGCTCGGCGCCGCCGCCGGCGCCCTCGCCCGGGGGCGGTGAGCGGCGGTGCGCGGGACGACGCCCTGAGTCGGGCGCCGCGATGGAGCCGGCGGAGGCCCTGCGGCGGATCGCCTTCCTCCTGGAGTGGAACGGCGCCTCGACGTACCGCGTCCGGGCCTTCCACACCGCGGCCGACGCGCTCCGCGCCCTGCCGCCCGGCCCGGTGGACGCCGACCGGGCCCGCCGGCTGCGGGGCGTCGGACCGGTCACCGCCGAGGTGATCGCCCAGGCCTCGGCCGGCCGCACACCCGCCTACCTCGCCAAGCTGGAGGAGGCGGCGGGTCCCCAGGCGCGCGCCGGCTGGGAGCTGCTGGCGGCCGCACGCGGCGACTGCCACCTCCACTCCGACTGGTCAGACGGCGGCCACCCGATCGAGGAGATGGCGGACGCCGCCCGCGCGCTCGGGCACCACTGGGCCGTGCTCACCGACCACTCACCTCGGCTGACCATCGCCCACGGCCTCAGCCCCGAGCGGCTGCGGCTCCAGCTCGACGCCGTCGCCGCCTACAACGCCCGCGCCGGGGACTTCCGTCTGCTGACCGGGATCGAGTGCGACATCCTCGAGGACGGCTCGCTCGACCAGGAACCCGAACTGCTCGACCGCCTCGACCTGGTGGTGGCCTCCGTGCACTCCAAGCTGCGCGCGGACCGGGAGCCGATGACGGCCCGGATGGTCGCGGCGGTGCGCGAGCCCCGGACGAACGTGCTGGGTCACTGCACCGGGCGGATCGTCACCGGGCGCGGGCGGCCGCCGTCCAGTTTCGACGCCGAGGCGGTGTTCGCCGCCTGCGCCGCGGCCGGGACGGCGGTGGAGATCAACTGCCGTCCCGAGCGCCGTGATCCGCCCGACGAGCTGCTGCGGCTGGCCGCCGAGGCCGGCTGCCTGTTCGCCGTCGACACCGACGCCCACGCACCGGAGCAACTGCACTGGCTCACCTCCGGCTATGCCCGCGCCGCGCGCTTCGGCCTCGGCCCCGAACGGCTGGTCACCACCTGGCCGCGCGACCGGCTGCTGGCCTGGGCGGACGGCCGGCGCGGCTGATCGTCCGCACCGTTCAGGAGGTCGATGACCGCCCGCTCGACCTCCTCACCGGTGCCGGGCAGGCCCCGCCCCTCCCCCGGCGCGAGCGCCCGCAGGGCGGGGGCGATGGTGATGCCCCGGTCGTACAGCTCGAACAGGCGCGGGTTGAGGTAGGCGGCGCGGCAGACGGCGGGCGTGTCGCCCAGGTGGTCGGCCACCTCCCGGACCACCCGGGCCTCCGCGCGCCGGCGCGCGGCCGGCGGGAGCCCGGCTGACGGCCAGGAGACCGCCAGCCCGACGGCGGCCAGCACGGTGGCGTGCCAGGTGCGGAAGTCCTTGGCGGACAGGTCGGCGCCGCTGTGCTCGCGCAGGTAGGCGTTCAGGCGTGCGGCGTCGGCCTCCGTCCAGGTCCGGCCCTCCCGGAAGGCGAGCAGTCGCGGCCCCGGGTCGCGGCGGCGCAGCAGCGCCCGGACCACGCCGGCCACCGCGCGGTCCTCCAGGGTGAGGTCGCGCTCGCGGCCCGACTTGGCGCGGTAGGCGAAGCGCACCCGGCTGCCGCGCACCGCCACCTGGTCGCGGCGCAGGGTGGTGAGGCCGTACGAGCCGTTGGCGCGCTCGTAGCCGGGCGCGCCGATGCGGAAGAAGCCCAGGTCGAGCAGGCGCACGGCGCAGGCGAGCACGCGCTCGGGGCCGAGGCCGCGCCGGGCGAGGTCCTCCTCGACGCGTCGGCGCAGCCGGGGGAGGGCCGGGGCCGCGGCGAGGACGTGGTCGTGCTTGGCGGCCTCCTGCCGGACCCGGAACTCGGGGTGGTACAGGTACTGGCGGCGCCCGGCCGAGTCGGTGCCGAGGGCCTGGAGGTGCCCGCGGGGGTGGGGGCAGATCCACACGTCCGTCCAGGCCGGCGGGATCGCGAGCGCCTTCACCCGGGCGAGGGCCGCCGCGTCGCGCAGCGGGGCGCCGTCGGCGTCCCGGTAGGCGAAGCCCCGGCCCCGGCGCAGCCGCCGCCAGCCGGGGCCGTGCGGGTCCGCGGTGGTCAGTCTGGTCACGGTACGGCTGGTTCCCCCGGCGCGCCGGACCACACCGGGTTTGCGGCCGGGCCGACCGGACACACGCGGCAGGGTCGGACCCCGGGTCCGGAAGGAGGTACGACCGATGCGCGGCACGAGCCTGGCCGGACGGACGGCCCTGGTGACCGGCTCCTCCCGGGGGCTGGGTCTGCTGATCGCGGGGGAACTCGCGGAGCGCGGCTGCTCGGTGATGATCTGCGGCCGGGACGAACTGGCGCTGGAGCGGGCCCTGCGGCAGCTGCGCGGCCGCCGAGGAGAGGTGGCCGCGACGACCTGTGACCTGATGGACGCCGAGGCGCCGGCCCACCTGCTGGCGGCGGTGCGGGAACGCTTCGGCGCCGAGGTCGACCTGCTGGTCAACAACGCCGGCCTGATCCAGGTCGGCCCGGTCTCGACGATGCAGGAGCAGGACTTCCGCCGGGCGCACGAACTGATGGCGATGGCGGCGCTGCGGCTGGTCCAGGCGGTGCTGCCGTCGATGCGGGCCCGCGGCGCGGGGTCGATCGTGATGATCAGCTCGATCGGCGGGCGGATCCCGGCACCGCACCTGCTGCCGTACGTAAGCGCCAAGTTCGCGCTGACCGGGCTGTCGGAGGGCCTGTGCGCGGAGCTGGCGCAGTACGGGATCCGGGTCACCACCGTCCTGCCGGGGCTGATGCGCACCGGCTCGCAGACCGCCGCCGAGTTCGCCGGGCAGGCGGGCCGGGAGTACGCGTGGTTCGCGACCGCCGCCTCGCTGCCGCTGGTGTCGATGGACGCTGAGCGGGCCGCCCGGCGGATCGTCCGGGCGGCCGAGAGCGGACGGCGCGAGCTGGTGCTGACGCCGCTCGCCAAGGCCGCGGTGCTGGCGCACGGCGTCGCACCCGCCACCACGAACCGCCTGCTGGCCCTGACGGCACGGCTGCTGCCGGGGGCGGGTGGCGCCCCGGAGCACGGCGTGCCCGGCGTCCTGGCCGCGAGCCGGCACCCGCGCGGCGGCCCGGTCCACCGGCTGACCGCCCTGGGACGCCGGGCGAGCCGGGCCCACAACGAGCCGACGGCGTCATGACGGCGGCCCCGGTGTCCGTGGAACCGCCCCCCGCGTGGCTCGTGGAGTGTCCGGCGCCCGTCGGCCGGTGCCTGGTCTCCCTGGACGGTCCGCCGGGCCCGCACGGGCACCCGGTCTACCAGGACTGTGACGAACGGGTCCGGGCCGAGGTGGCACCCTGCGGCCTGGTCTACATGATCATGGTCGACGGCGGCCAGCCGTACCACCTCGCCCACCTCGACGGCCTGGTCGTCATGACCGGCCCGGACGGGCGGATCGTCCACGGGCTGCCCGCCCACGCCGAACCGTCGGGCGGCTGACGCCCCGGCCCGATGTGGAGTCCCCGGCGCGGAATCGCCCGGACGGAATCGCCGGGGCGGAATTCCCGGTGTGGATTCCCCGGCGCGGGGCAGACGCGCTGCCGGGGCGTCACCAGCCCCCGCCACGAGAGGAGTGCACCCGATGGGTACCGACGACAAGCTGCGCAACGCGGCGGAGAAGGTCCACGGCAAGGCCAAGGAGGCCGCCGGCAAGGCCACGGACGACCCGGGCGTCGAGGCCGAGGGCCGTGGCAAGCAGATGAAGAGCGACCTCAAGCAGGCCGCCGAGAAGGTCAAGGACGTCGGCAAGGACTGAGCCGGGCAGCCGGCGGCCGCCCCCGTGCGGCCGCCGGCCCGGTCCGACCGGAGGGAGAGCCAGTATGAAGGCCGTGACCTGGCACGGGCGCCGCGATGTCCGCGTCGACTCCGTCCCCGACCCGGTGATCCAGGAGCCCACGGACATCCTGGTGGAGGTCACCACGACCGGTCTCTGCGGATCCGACCTGCACCTGTACGAGGTCCTCGGGGCCTTCCTGGACGAGGGCGACATCCTCGGGCACGAGGCGATGGGCGTGGTGCGGGAGACGGGCAGCGCCGTGCACGCCGTCGAGCCGGGGGACCGCGTGGTCGTGCCGTTCAACGTCTCCTGCGGCACCTGCCACACCTGCGTGCAGGGCCTGCAGTCCCAGTGCGAGACCACCCAGGTGCACGCCTACGGTACCGGCGCGGCCCTCTTCGGCTACACCAAGCTCTACGGCCAAGTACCGGGCGGGCAGGCCGAGTTGCTGCGAGTCCCGTTCGGCAACACGCTGCCGATCACCGTCCCGCACGGGCCGCCGGACGACCGCTTCGTCCTGCTGTCCGACGTCCTGCCCACCGCCTGGCAGGCGGTCGAGTACGCGGAGATCCCGCCCGGCGGCAGCGTCGCCGTGCTCGGCCTCGGCCCGATCGGGGACATGTGCACCCGCATCGCCCGCCACCGCGGGGCAGGTACCGTGATCGGCGTCGACCTGGTGCCCGAGCGGCTGGAACGCGCCCGGAAGAACGGCGTCGAGGTGCTCGACCTCGCCCGGCACGGGTCCCGGGTGGTCGACACCGCCAGGGAGCTGACCGACGGCCGCGGCCCGCACTCCGTGATCGACGCGGTCGGCATGGAGGCCCACGGCTCCCCCGCCGCGACCGCCGCCCAGCGGATGACCTCGCTGCTGCCGGACGCGGTGGCCTCCCGGCTGATGACCCGGGTCGGCCTCGACCGGCTGCACGCCCTCCACCTGGCGGTGGACATGGTGCGCCGCGGCGGCACCATCTCGCTGTCCGGCGTCTACGGCGGGATGACCGACCCGCTGCCGATGATGACCATGTTCGACAAACAGCTGCGGCTGCGGATGGGACAGGCCAACGTCCTGCGCTGGACGGAGGACCTGCTGCCACTGCTCGGCGACGGCGACCCGCTGGGGGTGGAGGGCTTCGCCACCCACCACCTGCCGCTGACCGAGGCTCCGCACGCCTACGAGATGTTCCAACAGAAGCAGGACGGCGTGGTCAAGGTGCTCTTCCAGCCCTGACGCTCCCGGGCTTCGCACTGCCGGCCCGACCCGCCCGTCCCGCCCCAGGAGGTGAACGCGATGCACGAGCCGGGAAAGCCCGTTCCGAAGGACCCGCCGGTGCCGGTGGAGACCCCTGAGTCCCGGATGACCGGTGAGGGCGGACCGCCGCCCGCACCCGACGCGGGGAAAGGACCGCAGGACGGCCCGGAGTTCGAGGTGACGGAGCCGGCCCCGGAGTCGGAGCAGCCGTCCGCGGAGCCCGACGACCCGTCCGAGCCGCACGAGACCCCCGACTGAGCCGACCGGGCCGATCATCGGAGGTTTCGGCCCCGCCGTCCGGCGAACGGGTGGTCCGGTACGGCGATCGCGACCCCGGCGGCGTTGCGTGCGACACGCGTACGCCGATCGGACGGTAGACCTGGGGCGCCCGCCACGGCGGCGGGCGCCCCGACATCGAGGACTTGGGGGTGGTGCGATGCGGACGGCGGTCGAACTCCTGCTCTGGTGGGGGGTGTTGCTGTTGCTCAACACGGTACTGATCAGTTCGGTGACGCCCCTGGAGGTGGCGGTCGGCGGCGGCATCGCCGGCCTCGGCGCGGCCGGCGCCGTCGCGGTGCGACGCGCTTCCGGGGCCACCGTCGGTGGACGGGCCCGACTGGCCCACGCCCTCTGGGCGTACCCACGAACGCTGCTGGCCGACACCGGTCGGCTCGCGCTCGCCGTCCTGTCCCCGCGACACCGGCGCGGCGGCGGCTTCCGGACCGTCCGACTCGCCCCCGGCACCGGTGCGGCCTGGGCTGCGGCGCTGCTGTCCTCGACACCCGGCGCGTTCGCCGTGGACGCCGAGAACGGCGAGGTCGGCAGCCTCAGCGTGCACACGCTCGGCGACGAAGCCTCCGCGCTGGAGCGGGCGTTGACCGGAGAGGCCCCGTGAACGCCTGGCTGCTGACGGCCGCCCTCCTCGCCGTCGGCGCGATCGGCCCCTGCCTGCTGCTCGGGCTGCGCGGCGCCGCCGAGCAGCGCCTCGCCGCGCTCAACCTCACCGCCATGGTGACGTCCGTCGTCCTGCTGCTGCTCGCCCAGGGGTTCAGCCGCAGCTCCTACACCGACCTGGCGCTCGACCTCGCCGTGCTCGCACCCGCCGGGACGTTGGTGTTCACCCGCTTCCTGGCCGGAAGGGAGCGGTGATGGGCCGCCACACCCTCGCCCTGGTCCTGCTGGGCGCCGGCACCGCCGCACTGCTGCTCGCCGCGCTCGCCCTCGTCCTGCTGCCCGGCCCCTACCTGCGGCTGCACGCCCTCTCCCCCGCCGCCGCCCTGGGCGCCCCGCTGGTCGCCCTCGCCCTCGCGGTGGACACCGGGCCGGGCCGGGCGGCCGCGAAGCTGCTGGTGATCGGCCTGCTGCTGGCGGTCGGCGGGACCGTCACCACGATGGCCGTCGCCAGAACCACCGTCCGCGCCGAACGGGAGACGAAGCGGTGAACAACGCCCTGATCGTGATCGCACTGCTGCTGACCGCCATCACCGCGACCGCCGCCGCGCTCACCCGCAACCCGGTCCGGCAGGCGGCCGTCCTCGCCCTGCTCGGGCTCTGCCTCGCCCTCCTGTTCACCGTCCTCCAGGCCCCCGACGTCGCGCTCTCCCAACTCGGCGTGGGCAGCGCGATCACCCCGCTGCTGATCCTGCTGACCGTCCGCCGGGTGCGCCGCGAGGAACAGCCGGACGACCGTTCGGACAGCGGCGAGTGAGCCGCACCGCCCGACTGCGGCTCTTCCTGACCGCCGCAGCCGTCCTCGCCGCCGCCCTGATCACCGCCGCGACCCAGCTCCCCGGCTTCGGCGGGTCCCGGCACCCGTACGGGGAACGGGCGGTGGCCGCCGGACTGGCTCGGCAGACGGCCAACATCGTCTCCTCCGTCAACTTCGACCAGCGGGCCTTCGACACCCTCGGCGAGGAGTCGATCCTGTTCGGCTCGGTGCTCGGCGCGGGGATACTGCTGCGCCTGGCCCGGGACGAGCACAAGCGCCGCGCAGCCGCCGAACCCGTCCTGCCCAGCACCCGGCTGTTCGGCGCCACGATGCTGCCGGTCACCCTGCTGGCCGGCGGATACCTCGTCGCCCACGGCCAGTTGAGCCCCGGCGGCGGCTTCCAGGGCGGCGTGGTGCTGGCCACCGCCCTGCACCTGGCCTACGTCGCCGCCGACTACGTGGTGCTCAAGCGGATCCGCCCGCTCGCGGTGCTGGACGTGGCGGACGCCCTGGCCGCCGGGGCGTATGCCGGGCTCGGGCTGATCGGCCTCGCCCAGGGCGCCGCCTACCTGACCAACACCCTGCCGTTCGGCACCTTCAACCAGATGTCCTCCAGCGGGCTGGTCGCGGTGATCAACGCCGCCGTCGGGGTGGAGGTCGCCTCCGGCGTGGTGGTGCTGCTCGCGCACTTCCTGGACCAGGCGGTCGAAGTCGTCCCCCGAAGGAGTGACCGATGAACCCGCGGAGCCGGCACAGACCGCAGAGCCGACCGAACGGGCGGTGCCGACCGAACAAGCGGAGCAGGCAGAGCGGGCACAGCCGACGGCGCCGGGTGGACGCATGAGCGAGCGGAGCGAGGTGGACACATGAGCGTCTTCCCCTACCTGGTGGCCGGCTGGATCCTGCTCGCCGGCCTGTACGGGCTGGTCACCAGCCGCAATCTGGTGCATGCGGTCGGCTGCCTGGCCGTCGCGCAGTCCTCGACGTACGTCCTGCTGCTCGCCGTCGGCTACCGAAGCGGCGCCACCGCCCCCGTCTACTCCGACCTGCCGACCGACGCCCCGGTGGTCGACCCGGTCGTGCAGGCCCTCACGCTGACCGACATCGTGGTCGGGGCGACCGTCACCGCGCTGCTGCTCTCCCTGGTGATCCAACTGCGCAAGCGGCACGGCACGGTGGACCCGGAGGAACTCACCGGGCTGCGTGGGTGAGGCCGGGTGCGCACCGCGGACCTCCTCCCGCTGGCCGTCGCGATCCCGCTGCTGGGCGCGGCCGTTCTGGCCGTCGCCGGCCGGTGGCTGCCCCGCCCGGGCCGCGACGCCCTCGCCACCGTCTGGGCCGCCGCCGACGTCGTCTGCCTCTGCCTGCTGTGGGCCCGCACCGGTCCCGACAGCCGGGCGGTGTCCTGGCTGGGCGACTGGACGCCGGCGGGCGGCCACAGCGTGGGCATCGTCCTGGTCGCCGACCGGATCGGCAGTGGCCTCGCGCTGCTCGTCGCCGTCCTGGTCCTGGTCGTCCTGTGCTACTCCTGGAAGTACTTCGACGAACCCTCCGGTGAGCACGGCGGGATGTTCCCCGCCCTGCTGCTGCTCTTCGAGGCCGGGATGTGCGGCTTCGCGCTCACCGGGGACCTCTTCGACGCCTTCGTCTTCTTCGAGCTGATGGGCGCCGTCGCCTACGCGCTGACCGGCTACCGGATCGAGGACCCGCGGCCGCTGCAGGGGGCGCTCGCCTTCGGGCTGGTCAACTCGGCCGCCGCCTACCTCTCCCTGCTCGGCATCGGCCTGCTGTACGCCCGCACCGGGGAACTCGGCCTCGCCCAGATCGGGGCCGCCCTGGACGAACGGGCCGCGGCGGGACACGGCCGGGACGCCCTGGTCGTGATCGCGTTCGTCCTGGTGCTGGCCGGCCCCCTGGTGAAGGCCGCGGCGGCACCCTTCCACTTCTGGCTCCCGGACGCCCACGCCGTCGCGCCGAGCCCGGTGTGCATGCTGCTGTCCGGGGCGATGGTCGAACTCGGCGTCTACGGCGTGGCGCGCATCCACCGCGTGGTCTTCGCCGGAGCGGGCGGACTCCCGGACTCCGTCGTCCGGGACACCCTGCTCGCGCTGGGCGTCATCACCGCCCTGGTCGGCGCCGCGATGTGCTGGGAGCAGCGGCACCTCAAGCGGATGCTCGCGTTCTCCACCGTCGGCCACGTCGGCCTGTTCCTGATCGGCGCCGCCCTGCTGGATCCGGCCGGGCTGAGCGGCGCGGCGGTGTACGTGGCCGGCCACGCGGGCGCAAAGGCGGCCCTGTTCGGGCTCACCGGCGTCCTGCTCGACCGGTACGGCTCGGTGGACGAACACGGCCTGCACGGCCGGGCGCGCGAACTCCGGCTTCCCGGGCTGCTGTTCATCCTCGGTGCGCTCGCCCTGGCGGGACTGCCCCCGTACGGTACCGGCCTCGGCAAGGCTCTTGCCGAGGAAGCCGCCGGGCGTGAACTCGGCTGGCTGCCCACCGTGTTCGTGCTGGTCTCGGCGCTCACCGGCGGCGCGGTGCTGCGGGCCGGGCTGCGGGTCTTCGGCGGGTTCGGCCTTCCGCCCGTCGAGCGTCCCGAGGTGGCCGCGACCACCGGGGAGGGCGAGGAACCCGAGATCCGTCCGGCCGAGGGCCGGGTGCCGAAGCCGATGGTCGCCGTTCCCGCGCTGCTGCTGGCCGGATGCCTGGCCGTGGGGGTGCTGCCGGGAGTCGGGCGGGCGCTGGCGTCCGCGGCGACGGCGTTCACCGACCGGGCCGGCTACCTCGCCGACGTCCTCGGGCATCCCGGCCCGGCCCCCGGCCCGGCCCCCGCTCCCGAGGCCTGGTGGACGGCCTCCGGGGTCGGGCTGGGCCTGCTCTCCACGCTGCTGGCGGTCGGCTTCGCGACCGCGGCCGTGCGCCGCGACCCGAGGCGCGGCACCGGCGGGCTGTACCGGACGACGGTGCTGCCGCTGCGCCGCCTGCACTCCGGGCTGCTCGGCGACTACGTGGCGTGGCTCGCCGTGGGTCTGGCCGCGATGCTGGTGACGCTCATGGCCCAGCTGTGAGCGGGGCCGTTTCCGCCCCGCCCGCCGGGGGTAGCCGCGAGGACCGAATCGAGGCCGGCCGTCGTCAGGGAGGCGCCCCGTGGACGTGAACGGCGGCGGATCGGGCCGGCGCGGCCGCCACCCCGGGCCGCTCGGCAGCCGCCCGCCCCGGGTGGCGCCCCGTCCGGCCCGGGTGGCGCTCCGCCCGGGTCGCCCGGCGCCGCCCGGCGACCGCGTGCCCGCCGGGCTGCGGACCGCCGCCGGCTACGCCTGGCGGCTGGGCTTGCTCGGGGTGGTGGCGTACCTGGTCGTCGGCATCCTCGGCGAACTCCAGCTCCCGGTGATCGCGCTGTTCCTGGCCCTGGTCATCACCTCCGTGCTGCGCCCGCTGGTCGACCTGCTCGCCCGGGCGCTGCCCCGCTCGCTCGCCGTGCTGCTCGCGTTCCTGCTCGCCATGGTGGTCGTCGCCGGGGTCCTGGCCCTGGTCGGGACGAACGTCGCCGACGAGTGGAACCGGCTGAGCAACGAGCTGAGCGGGGGCCTCGGCCGGATCGACCACTGGCTCACCCGCGCCCCCTTCCACCTGCGCCCCGGCACCGTCACGGACCTGCGGGCCAAGATCGGAAACTGGATCTCCGCCCACCGCTCCGCACTGCTGAGCACGGCGCTCAGCGGGGCGAGCCGGGCCGTCGAGTTCGTCACCGGACTGGCCCTCGCGGTGTTCTGCTCGGTGTTCTTCCTGCATTCCGGCGACCGGATGTGGTCCTGGGCCGAGCGGCAACTGCCCGTCCGCGCCCGCCCGGTCCTCGGCCGGGCAGGGCAAGCCGCGTGGCACACCTTCGCCGGGTACACCCGGGGCGTGCTGATCGTGGCGGCGACCAACGCCGCGCTGGTCGGCATCGCCCTGGCGCTGCTGCGGGTGCCGCTGGTCCTGCCGCTGATCGTGCTGGAGTTCGTGGCCACGCTCATCCCGCTGATCGGCTCCCCGATCGCCCTGGCCATCGCCGCGCTGGTCGCCCTGGCGGCGCGCGGGCCGGTGGTCGCGCTGCTGGTGCTCGCCCTGATCGTGATCATCGGCCAGATCGAGGGACACCTGCTGCACCCGCTGGTGCTCGGCTGGTCGGTGCGCATCCACCCGGTGGCCATCGCCCTGTCGGTGACCGGCGGGGCCGTCCTGGCCGGGGTGCTGGGCGCGCTCGTCGCCGTGCCGGTGGTGTCGGTCGCCTGGGCGGTGCTCACCGAACTGCGGGACGGCGGGCGGGACGGCCCGAAGCGGGACGCCCCGGCACCGGACGGCCCAGCACCGGACGGCCCGAAGCGGGACGGCCCGAAGCGGGACGCCCCAGCACCGGACGGCACCGAGCGGCGCGGCTGAAGCGGCGGCCGCCGGCACCGAGGGACAGCCGCGCACCGGGCACCGCCCGTTCCGCGGCACCCCTCGCGGGTCAGCGGCCGTGGCGGCGCGGGACGCGCAGGGCCAGAAGGGCCACGTCGTCGTCGTTGTCCGGCGGGCGGACGCGCTCCAGCAGGCGGTCGCAGAAGGATTCCACGGGGTGGTGGGCGAGGGCCGCGGCGTGGCGGCGGAGCCGGGCCAGGCCCGGCTCGATGCCGCTGGCCCGGGATTCGATGAGGCCGTCGGTGTACAGCAGGAGCGTGGAGCCCGGCGGCAACCGCACGGAGGCGTCGGCCCGGGCGGCGCAGAGACCGCTGCCGAGGAGCAGGCTGCGCGGCGCCTGGAGGTAGTCGGCGCGGCCGTCGTACGTGACCAGCAGCGGCGGTGGGTGGCCCGCATTGGTCCACGTCCAGGTCCAGCCGCCGTCCGCGTCCGGGGTGAGGTGGCCCAGGATGAGGGTGGCGGTGGGCAGGTCGGTGATGCGGCCCATGGCCTGGTCGAGCTGCTCGACGACGCCGCTCGGCCGGCGCTGGTGGGACCAGGCGAGGGCACGGAGCATGTTGCGCAGCTGCGCCATGCCGGCGGCGGCCTCCAGGTCGTGGCCGACGACGTCGCCGATCACCAGGGCGGTGGCGTCCTCGGAGAGGCTGAAGGCGTCGTACCAGTCGCCCCCGACCTGGGAGGCGTCCGGCGCGGACAGGTACCCGGCGTGCAGCTCCACCCCCGGCACATCGGGGAGGCGGGGCAACAGGTGGCGCTGCATCGTCTCGGCGACCCGGCGCTGGCGCTGGTACAGACGCGAGTTCGAGATCGCCAGCCCCACCCGGCGGGTGATGTCCTCCAGCAGCGACAGGTCACGGGTGGCGAACGGCACGGGGCTGGCGCTGCGCCCCAGGGTGAGGGCGCCGAGGATCTCCCGCGCTCCGCGGATCGGCGCGATGGCGGCCGAGTGCATGCCGGTGGCGAGGAACAGCTCGCGTTGGACGACGGCGATGCCGGAGTCGGGCTCGCCCTGGTAGAGCCCCGGGTCGGCCAGGGAGGCCGCGGTTCCGCGCAGGGCACGCGACAGCGGCCGCGTGGACTGCTCGGTGAGGGCGGGCATCGGCCCCTCCAGCTGCGGGTGCCGGACCGCGCGGCCGTCCCGGTACTCGATCACCCGGGTGCGCCAGATGTCACCGCCGTCGTCGATGAGGTCCACCACCGCCCAGTCGGCCAACCGCGGCAGCACCAGCCCGGCCAGCCGGTCGACCGTCTCCTGCTCGTTCATGGTCGACGTCAGTGAGGTGGTGGTCTCGGCGAGCAGCGCGAGCCGTTCGAGCTCCGACAGCGTCCCCGGGGCGTTGACCGCCATGTCCTCCGCGCTGGGGTGGAACAGCACCAGGGCGACCGCGCCGTTCCCGCTCTCACCGTTCTCGCCGTTCGCACCGCTGCCGGCGCTGCCGCCGGGCCAGGGGGTGGCCGTCCAGTGCACGGGCAGAAGCAGGCCGTCGCCGCGCAGGAAGCACAGGTTCGAACCGCTGCACGCGGCCCGGGACAGCACGGCGTCCAGGACCGGGCACTGCGCCCGGGGGACCGCGCTCCCGTCCGGGCTGCGGTGCAGCAGCTCGTGGTGGTCGTGGCCGAGCGCGTCCGTACGGCTCAGCCGCAGCAGCCGGAGGCCGTGGTCGTTGACCGCGACGATCCGCCCGCTGCCGTCGACCAGGTAGCCGCCGAGGTCGCCGACCTCGGGAGCCACGCCTGACGGCGCCGCCGCTGCGGACTCCTGCCCTCGCATGGGTGCACCCTTCGCACATCGGTGGGAGGGGACGGAAAGGTACCCCCAGTAGATCAGGCCGTCGGATCCGCCCCTCCCGACGGCGGGCGGCACCGTGGTTCAACCGGTCTCTTCGACGATCAGACCGACCAACCCGGCACGGCCCCCCCGGCGCAGCGCGCGCCGTTGCCGGACGGCGCCGTTGCCGTCCCGGTGGAGGCGCCCGAGCAGCCAGGCCGCCCGGTCCCGGTCGCCGGTGGCCGTCAGGGTGTCGTCCAGCCTGGCGAGCAGGGCTCCGGTGACCTGTGGGGCGGGCGCCTGGCGGCCGGTGACCGGATCGTGCAGCATGCCCGTCATCCCGTGCCGGGCGGCGTACCAGCCCGCCGCTCGGATGAACTCGGGCTCGGACTGCGGAAGTTCGGGGAACAGACAGTCGGCGCCGGTGAGGGCGCTGGCGCACAGCGCCCGGACGAGCCCGGCGACCAGCACGGCCTCGTCCACCGTGAGCTGCACGTCCATGGCCCTGATCTCCACCGTGGGGTACCGCTCGGACAACCGGGCGTGCCAGTACAGCTGCCCGGTGTCCGCGATCAGCCCGTGGTCCACGAGGGCGTGGATGCGGCGGTCGTAGTCCGCGGCGCCGGCGAACGCGGGCGGCGGACCGGACACCCCCCACCGGTCGAAGACGACCGTGCGCCAGCTGGCGAACCCGGTGTCCCGACCGTGCCAGAAAGGGGAGTTCGCGCCGACGGCGGTGAGCACCGGCAGCCACGGCCGCAGGCCGTTGAGGACCCGTACGCCCGCTTCGCGATCCGGGACGCCGACGTGGACGTGCATGCCGTTGATCAGTTGCTCGTCGACGAGGGCCGGTGCGGCCCGCCGGAGCCTCAGGTAGCGGGGGGCGCGGGTGACGGGGACGCGCAGCCGGTCGGTGAAGGGCACCGAGCCGGTCGCCGCGAGGCGGCAGCCGCACGCCCGGGCCGCCTGGGCCAGACCGTGCCGCAGCCTCAGCAGGTGCCCGCCGACCTCGTCGAGACTGCGGCACACCGGGGTCGCGACCTCGATCTGCGCCTGGCTCAGCTCCCGCTGGACCTCGCCCTCGGTGAGGGCGCGTTGGCGGTTCGCGGCTGCCTGGACGTCGGCCGCACGGGCCACCGGCACGCCGCTGGTCGGATCGATGAGGACGTACTCCTCCTCCACGCCGATGGTCAGCACATCCGCACGGTTACCCTCCGGGCCCGGGTCGAACCGTCGGTCGGCGGGCCGACGGCCCCACCCTCGCCGTCCCGTTTCCTTCCGGCCCGTCCGGGCAGGCGCGGCCCATGGACCAGTCCCAAGCCCCCGTCCTCGAGGCCCTCGCGGCCTTCCACGCCAACCCGATGACCGGCTTCACGCCCCCCGGCCACCGACAGGGCCGTGGCACCGACCCGCGCGTCCTGCAGGCGCTCGGCGCCGAGGTGTTCCGCTCCGACGTCCTGGCGACGGGTGGCCTGGACGACCGGACGTCCTCCCGGGGCATCCTGGAGCACGCCCAGGAGCTGATGGCCGAGGCCGTCGGCGCCGACCACACGTTCTTCTCCACCTGCGGCAGCTCGCTGTCGGTGAAGGCCGCCATGCTGTCCGTCGCCGGCCCCCACGAGAAGCTGCTGGTCGGCCGTGATGTCCACAAATCCGTCGTGGCCGGCCTCATCCTCGCCGGAATCCGCCCGGCGTGGGTCGACCCCCAGTGGGACCCGGACCTGCACCTCGCGCACCCGCCCTCCGCCGACTCCGTCCGCGCCGCGTTCGAGCGGCACCCGGACGCCCGCGGCGCACTCGTCACCTCGCCCACGCCCTACGGCGCCTGTGCGGACCTCGCCGCGATCACCGAGGTCTGCCACCGCCAGGACGCCCCGCTGATCGTCGACGAGGCGTGGGGGGCGCACCTGCCCTTCCACCCGGAGCTGCCGAGGTGGGCCATGGACGCCGGCGCCGACGTGTGCGTGACCTCCGTCCACAAGATGGGGTCCGCCCTCGAACAGAGCTCGGTCTTCCACCTCCAGGGCGACCGGATCGACCCGGCCGTGCTCAGCCAGCGCGAGGACCTGCTCGGCACCACCAGCCCGTCCGTCCTGATCTACGCCGCCCTCGACGGCTGGCGCCGGCAGATGGTCCAGCACGGCCGCGACCTCTACGACCGGGCCCTGCACCTCGCCCAGGAACTCCGCCGGGACATCGACCGGCTGGACGGCCTGCACGTCCACGGCCGCGCGGACTTCTGCGGCGAGGGGCGCGCCGCCGACCTCGACCCGCTCCAGATCGTCATCGACATCTCCGCGCTCGGCACCACCGGCTACCGCGCCGGCGACTGGCTGCGCTCCCACCACCAGATCAACCTGCACGTGTGCGACCACCGCCGGATCAGCGCCCAGCTCAGCCACGCCGACGACAGCACCACCACGCAGGTCCTCCTCGACGCCCTCACCGAACTCGCCGACATCGCGCCCACCCTGCGCCCCGCCGGCCGGGTCCACGTCCCCGACCCCGCCGAACTGCGCCTCGAACAGGTGCTGCTGCCCCGCGACGCCTTCTTCGGGCCCACCGAGCAGGTCCCCGTCGAGAAGGCCGCCGGCCGGATCGCCGCCGAGATGCTCACCCCGTACCCGCCCGGCATCCCCGCCGCCCTGCCGGGCGAGCGGCTCAACGGCGAGGTGATCCGCTACCTGCGCACCGGCATCGAGGCCGGCATGCTCGTCCCGGACGCCGCGGACCCCGGCCTGGACACCGTCCGGGTGGCTGTCGAGGAGTAGAGCCGACCGAGGAGTAAAGCCGACCACCCGGCGACCACCCGATAGGGCGAATCCGCGATCGCGCATGGCGGGTCGCTGGGACAGCGAGGGCCTCACCCCTGATCATGCCCAGGGCGGCTGGAAGGCCGCCATCAGGGGGCGGGCCCGCGGGCGGGTGCGTCCACTCCGAAGCCGAGTCCATCGGGAGAAGACGCATGAAGATCGCCGTCCGGGGCGCGCTGCTGGCCGCCGCCGTGCCCCTGTTCGCCGTCGTGCCGCTGCTGACCGGGGCCCCGAACAGGGCCGAGGCCGCCGCGCCCGCGATCGACGCCACCTGCGTGCTGAAGGGGCACGGCGTCTTCGCCCACGCCGTCGGCCCGGGCGGGACCAACCTCCCCGTGCCCGACACCCTGGCCATGACCGGCACCGCGTCCTGTACGGACGCCGCCGGCGCCGACGCGGGCACCGGCACCTTCGAGCGGACCGTCACCATGCCGGCCACCGAGTGCACCGGCGACGAACACGGCGACACCTCGACCACGACCGTCCACTGGACCGACGGGACGGTCTCCACCTTCCGGTTCGACCGGACCGACGTCGTCAAGGTGAACGGCACCGCCTCGCTGGTCGTCACCGGCGCCGTCACCCCCGACAGCACGCGCTTCGCGGGCGACACCGTCAACGCCATCGGCACCAGCTCGGGGACCGGCTGCGGCACCCCCGCCGGGGAGACCGCCCTCGACTCGACCCTGGTGCTGCGCCTCACCCACTGAACGACCAGCCCGGCGACGGACGCCCACCTCGAACACGAAGGAAGACCCGACATGCCGCTCCCCTCCGCCGAGCCGCAGACGGCCCCGGCCGATCCCGCAAGCCCGAAGGCCCGTGTCTACGCGATGCTGGACACCGACGGGGACGGCGTCGCCTCCCGGCACGACTACTTCGTCCGCATCGAGCGGGCCCAGCGGGCGACCGGCCGCGCCGACGACGATCCCCTGGTCGTCGCCGCCCGTGCCGCCGGCGAGCGGGCCTGGGCCGCGATGGACGCCAACGGCGACGGCGTGATGACCTACCAGGAGTACGCCGCCTGGGTGGACGCCGACAAGTTCGACAACGTCTGCCAGTACGCCCTGGGCGCTCTGTTCGACCTCGCCGACGCCGACCGGGCCGGCACCCTGGACCGGACGCAGTTCACCGCACTGCGCCGCGCTCTGGGCAACCGGGCCGACAACGCCGACGCGGCGTTCGACGCGCTGGACGGCGACGGGGACGGACGCATCAGCCGCCAGGAGTACCTGGCGGCGATCCGTGCGTACGTCACGGGCGACGGCTCGCCGATGGGCGACGCCCTGTACTGACCGCCCCACCCCCAGCCGGGCCGGAGCGCGCGACGCGCTCCGGCCCGCGCGCACCGCGTGTCAGCGGGTCTCGATGACGACCTTCTCGAGGACGACGTCCTGCACCGGACGGTCGTTGCGGGGGTTCGTCTCCGTCGTGGCGATCGCGTCGACGACCCGCCGGCCGGCCTCGTCGGCGACCTCACCGAAGATGGTGTGCTTGCCGGTGAGCCAGGTGGTCGGTCCGACGGTGATGAAGAACTGGGAGCCGTTGGTCCCCGGCCCGGCGTTGGCCATGGCCAGCAGGTAGGGCTTGGTGAACGCCAGGTCCGGGTGGAACTCGTCCTCGAACTCGTAGCCCGGTCCCCCGGTGCCGTTGCCCAGGGGATCGCCGCCCTGGATCATAAAGCCCTCGATGACCCGGTGGAACACCGTCCCGTCGTAGAGCGGCTCGTTGCTCGGCCGGCCGGTGTTCGGGTCGGTCCACTGCCGCTCGCCCGTGGCGAGCTCCACGAAGTTGCGGACGGTCTTGGGCGCGTGGTTCGGCATCAGCCGGATCCCGATGTCGCCCTTGGTGGTCTTCAGCGTCGCGTACAGCTCTTCCGCCATCACATGTCCTTCGGTAGGTCCGATCGGTGCGGTCAGTCTCGTGGGCGGACGGAGGGGTTCAGAAGCGACGACACGGCATCTCACCCGCACGAGTGGCCGGGGCACCGGGACGCGACGGCACGAGCGGGCCCGGTCACGCCCCGGTCGTCAGCCCGTCACACACCCGCCCAGCGGCGCAGGGTGGCGGTCGCCACCTCGGCGTCCGCGGCGGGCAGTTGGGCGATCCGCACCGAATGCGTCCCGCCCGGCACCTCGAAAGTGTACGAGTCCCGGGAGCCGCTCCCGAGTCGGAACGGCTCGGCGACCGACGGGTCCGCGGCGCCGTTGACGAACATCAGGTGATCGCCGCGGGTGCGAACCCAGCGGTCCACGTCGCGCATCGCCTGCGGCTGGTAGTGCAGGGGGACGTCGCGGGGGACGAAGGTGCGCGGCTCGGTGGCGCCGGGGTAGCGGATCAGGTCGGTCAGGCGGTCGGTGTCGACCGGGAAGTAGCCGAGCTGGGTGCCGAGTTGGTAGAAGTACGGAATGAACTCGGTGGCCACCGCGTCGGCGTAGACGGGCAGTTGGGCGACGCTGAAGAGCCAGTCGTACAGCGCGTCGTCGGAGGCGTCCGCGGGCGGCACCGCCGGGCAGGCGGTCTGGCCACGCCCCTGCCAGAACATGAACGGCGCGCGCAGGACGGCGGCCTCGAACGCCTTGTCCGCGCTGCCGACCAGCCGGAAGCCGTCGCCCCGGGAGTTGGCCCACGCCTGGTAACGGGCGACCAGCGCGGTGCGGCGCTCCAACAGGGCGCGCTGCGCGGCCTGCAGGGCGTTGCGGCACTCGGGGGTGCCGACCGTGCGCAGGAAGTCCAGGTAGGCGGAGTCCTCGCGGTCGTCGACGTTGTTCGGCGCCGAGTAGGCGACCGATCCGGCCACGTCCTGGGGGTAGAACCGGCGGTGGTAGACGGTGGTCATGCCGCCTTTGCTGCCGCCGGTGGAGATCCACGGCGCCCGGTAGACGGCGCGCAGCGCCTCGATGACGTGGTGGTGGTCGGCGGCGGCCTGCTGGATGTCGAGGTCGTTCCAGTCGGCGGGCTCGGGCCGGGAGGTGCCGAAGAACCGCTGCTCGGTGCTCACCTGGTTGCCGTCCAGCAGTTCGGCGGGTTCCGAGCGGTACTGACTGGTGGAGACGGTGTAGCCGCTGGTGTAGAGCACGGTCGGGCGGTCGGTGCCCCGGTGCAGGAGGGTGAGCCGTTGCTCGAAGCCGCCCCGCTCGGGGTGGCGGTGGTCGGCGGGCTGGTGCAGCGTCAGGACGAAGAAGCGCAGACCGGGCGCGGCGGGCTTCTCCTCCACGATCCGCAGCCCCGGCACCGCCTCGATGGCGGCGCGGATGTCGCCGGGTGCGCCCTGCACCGCCACGGCGGGCACCGCAGCCGCTCCGGCCAGCACCGCCACCGCCACCGCCTGGGCCACCGTCCGGGCCGCCAGTCGTCCGATTCGCCTGCGCAGCATGGGTCTTCCTCCCCGGTCGTCGTTGATCTCCAGTCAACCGGGGCGGCGGTCTGCGCGGATCCCGCCGAAGAGGGTTCCGCCTCCCTCCCGGGAGGGAGCTGCCGCGGGGAGTCCCCATCAGCGGACCGGGGGGGGGGGGGGGGGGGGGGGGGGGGGGGAGGGGGGGGGGGGGGGGGGGGGGGGGGGGGGGGGGGGGGGGGGGGGGGGGGGGGGGGTTTCGCGGTGGGGT
>NZ_JBVHXY010000031.1:88025-93126 GCF_055569215.1 Kitasatospora sp. NPDC029312
GGGGGGGGGAGGGGGGCCCCCCCCCCCCCCCCCCCTCACCCCCCCCCCCCCCCCCCCCCCCCCCCCCCCCCCCCCTCCTCCCCCCCCTCCCCCCCCCCCCCCCCCCCCCCGGTCCGGGGTTCGCGTCGGGAGGGGTCAGACGGTGACCCGGTCGCTCTGCTCCGCCTGGCGGTCGGCGGGCTGCTCGGCGGTGGCGGGGGTGTTCTCCCGGGGCGCCGGGAGCACGGCCATGATCACGCCGGAGATCACGATGGTCGCCGCCCAGGCGAGACCGTACCTGCCGACGGGCGTGTCGGAGAGCGGGCCGGCGAACCAGTCGCACTTGGTGAAGGCGAGCCCCATCAGCAGGGCGAGCACCCAGGACACCATCGCCTGCCAGCAGAAACCGCCCACGTACCAGTACCGGCTGTTCCGGCTGGTGTCCATCAGCGCGGCGGCGTCGTAGCGCACCGCACGCGAGCGGCGTCGGAACATGTCCACCGCGTAGACGCCGATCCAGGCCGAGAAGGACACCGCGAGCAGGATCAGGAAGGTGATGAAGGAGCCCAGGAAGCTCTTGGCGACCAGCATCAGCATCAGGCCGCCGACCAGCGAGATCACCGCGTTGATGCTGACGGCCAGGGCGCGCGGCAGCTTGACGCCCATGGTCTGGGCGGTGAAGCCGGCCGAGTACATGGAGAGGCTGTTGATCAGCAGCATGCCCACGATCGCGGTCAGCAGGTAGGGCACGGCCAGCCAGGTCGGCAGCAGGTCGCCGAGGAAGGAGACCGGGTCCGAGGCCTGGGCCAGGCCGGGCGAGGCCACCGCCATCACCGCGCCCATCAGCACCATCGGCACCATGACCAGACCGGCGCCCGAGACCGTCACGCCGACGATTTTCCTCCCGGAGGCGGCGTGCGGCAGGTAGCGGGCGAAGTCCGGGCCGGTGGGGACCCAGCTGATGCCGCCGGCGGCGATGGTGCCGACGCCGGCGATCATCATCGCCGTGGTGCCCGCGGGCTTGGAGAAGACCTCGCTCCAGTGCATGGTCGCGACCAGGTACCCCAGCACCAGCACGCTGAAGAGGCCGAAGAGGTACGTCGACCAGGTGTTGCAGACGTTCAGCGCCTTCCGGCCCATCCCGGAGACCAGGAAGGTGCAGGCGACGAAGAGGAACAGGGTGATCACGATCAGCGCGGTGTTGCTCTGGACCCCGAAGAGCAGGTCGAGAACGGTCAGCACGGCATAGGCACCGGTGACGGCGTTGATCGTCTCCCAGCCGAACCGGGCGATCCAGAGGATCGCGCCGGGGAAGAGGTTCCCGCGCACCCCGAAGGCGGCCCGCGACAGGGTCGCGCCCGGCGCCCCGCCCCACTTCCCGGAGACCGACAGCACGCCGACCATGCCGAACGAGACGAGCGCGGCACAGGCCGCGACGATCAGCACCTGCCAGAAGTTCAACTCGTTGAACACCACCAGGGCGGCGCCCATGGTGAGCAGCAGAACGCTGATGTTCGCCGCGACCCAGGTCGGGAAGAGCTCGCGGACTCTGCCCCCGCGCTCGTGGTCGGGGACGGGTTCGATACCGCGCGTCTCTATCGCGCCGTCGGTGTCGGCGGTGGACAGGTTGCCCATGAGGGTGGCTCCGTGCGTGTGAAGCGGAGATGAATCGGACATATGGAAAATTCATGGAACTCTTCGCGCGTAGCGCGGGAGTTGAATCATCCTACGTCGTCCCGGCGGTGACCTGACCGATGCGGTCGCTCACCGACCGTGGCAGGCGCTCCACCGCCCTCGGCGGCCTCGGATGCCTCGCCCGGGGCTCCGGCGTTTCACGACCGGAAACACACGACATCGAATTCGTGCAATCGTTGACATGTGAGGCGAACGGGTGAACAGTGGAGGCGCCTCCCACCGCCACCGCTGACGCGGGCGAATCCGTGCGGCGGCTCGAGCGGCGCCCTCGACTGGAGATGGTTCGCGTGGATCCGATGAGCAGGGAAGGACTCGAGCGGCTCAGGTCCCTGCTGGCCGAGCGGATCGGCGCGCCGTGCGAGCACGGGGAGGACGCCGGGCGGGTGGAGCCGCTGCGCCGACAGGTGCGCCATGCGGTCATCGGCATCGACGCCTACCTCAGCGCGATCGAGGCGGGCAGCTGCACCGTGGCGGGGCTGCATGAGCAGGCCCTGGACCTGTGGCGGAGCCTGGAGCGGATCGCGGCCACGGAATGCGAGCGGGCCACCGCCGCGCCGGACGACGCTCACCGGGTGCCCGCGCAGTCCGCCCCCGCGGCCTGACCCGGTCGGCCTGTCAGGCGCGGCGGCGGTTGCTGGCGTCGCGGAGTTGGTCGGTGCGGCGGGCCAGGGCGTCGAGACGGGTGGCGAGGTCGCCGTGGTGGGTGCCGAGGTGGGGGCGTATGCCGGCGAGGGGCTCGATGAGGTCGGCTGCGTCGGTGGTGCCGAGGGCGGCGGTCAGGGCGGCCTGGGCGGGGCGGGCCTCGCGGGCGAGCCCGGCCGCGGTGATCTGGGCGGCGAGGACGCGCAGTTCGGCGGCGTTGTCGCGGGCCCAGGCGGTGATCGCGCGCTCGGCGGCCCGACGGTCGCGGACGGCCTTGACGCGCTCGGCGCCGGTCCCGGTCGCGGAGGCGGCGGCGGGGCGCAGCCGCAGGTAGCGGTTCTCGGCGGCCTGGCGGCTGGCGACGCCCATGGGCCGGGCGAGGTCCGCCCAGGTGGCACCCGCGGCGCGGGCGGTCTCGACCAGCCCGGCTTCCCAGCCGGCCAGTTGGGTGCGGAGTTCGCGCAGCAGCACCAGCGCGGCCAGTGCCTGCTCGGGGCCCTGGTCCTGGCCTCCCTGGTGCGGGACGGGCGCGTGGCGCGGGGCGGCGTCCGGGGCCTCGGGCGCGCCGGGGGCCTGGGCGGCGCGGACGGCGTCGTCGATGGCGGCCAGCGCCGCGGCGGCCGCGAGGAAGGAGACGGGCTCGGCGGTCGGGGCGGGGTCGGAAACGGTCTTCGGCGGCTTCGCACTCATGTAGTCACCGTACCGACGACACGAGGGGTTTGTCATCGGATGGATGACGTGTTACAACAATGACAGGTGAAGCGCACTGGCACCCATCGATCCGACTGGAGGTGTTTCGCGATGCTGCTGCGCACCGACCCGTTCCGCGAACTGGACCGTCTGACCCAGCAGTTCCTGGGCACGACCGGCACGTGGTCCCGCCCCACGCCGATGCCGCTGGACGCGTACCGCGCCGGCGAGGAGTACGTGATCTGCTTCGACCTGCCCGGCGTGGACCCGGACGCGATCGACATCGACGTCGAGCGGAACATGCTGACCGTCAAGGCCGAACGCCGCCCGCGCCACCAGGGCGACGACGTGAAGTGGGAGCTGTCGGAGCGCCCGCTCGGCGTCTTCTCGCGCCAGGTGATGCTGTCCGACACCCTCGACCCCGAGGGCATCACGGCCGACTACGACGAGGGCGTGCTGACCCTGCGCATCCCGGTCGCGGAGAAGGCCAAGCCGCGCAAGGTGGCGATCGGCCACAGCGGTAGCCGCAAGCAGATCCAGGCCTGATCCGCCTGCTGCCCCTTGCCGTCCCGCGCCGTCCCGAGAAACCCCCCGAGAGGGCGGCGCGGGACATCACAGCCCCCGTCTCCTCCCGGGCCGTTCGCCGCGAGCGGCCCGCTCGGAGAGAGAGCACGCCCATGTCAGACCACGGACCGGCTCCCCACGTGGTACGGGCGTACGGCGAGATCGATCTCGACACCGCCCCTCGTCTGCGCCACGACCTGACCCGCGCGCTGGCCGAGCACCCGGACGTGGTGCTGGACCTGTCGGGCGTGACGTTCATGGACTGTTCGGGCCTGGGAGTCCTCATCGAGGCTCGGAACCAGGCCGACCAGCAGGGCTCGCGGTTGCTCCTGCGCGGTGTCGGCCGCCCCGTGGCCAGGCTCCTCAAACTCACCGGCCTCACCGGCCACCTGGCCCCCACGCCCTGACCGCAGGGCCGGGTGGCCCGGCCCTGCGGTCAACTCGACCAGACCCCCGACCCGACCCCGTTCCGTGCGAAGGCGCGAAGGGAGGACCCGTGGTGACGCTCCGATGGGAGGCGTTCCTGGAGCAGGTCCAGGAACGCGGCGAATACGACACCCCGCAGGAAGCCGAACGGGCGGCGCGCGTCGTGCTGGCCCTGCTCGGCGCCCACCTGGTGGGCGAGGTACGGGCCGAACTGGCGGCCCGCCTGCCGGAAGCCCTCTCGCTGGTCCTGCTCAACCCCCTGCAGGCCGCCGAGCCGCTCAGTCCCGACCGGTTCGTCCGCGCCACTGCGGCCTGGATCGAGGGCGCCACCGAGCAGACCGCCCTCTGGGACATCGGCGCCGTCCTGTCCACGGTCGCCGACGCGGCCGGCGACGAGCTCATGGAGCGCGTCCTGCTCCAGCTGCCACCCGGCTACGACCTGCTCTTCGGCCGTCCCGCGGCCGGCCACCGCCCCTGACCCCAGCCACCCGCCGCAGCGAGCACCGCAGCGGCCCGTCCCGGAAGGGCACCACCGATGACCCGGCACCGCCGCCTCCTCCAGCAGGTCCGCACCAACGGCCGGTACCCCACCGACGAGGAAGCCGATCGCGTCCTCACCGCCGTCCTGACCCAGCTCGGCGCCCAACTCACCGGCGAGGAACGCTGCGAGCTGGCCTCGGCCCTGCCCCAGCGCTGGCGCGCCGTCTTCACCGGCCAGATCCCGCTGCCGGAGCCCGTCAGCGCCCCCGCCTTCGTCGAGGCCCTCGCCCGCACCCTGGGCACCAGCCTCACCGCCGCCCGCTGGGACGCCTCGTCCGTGCTGACCGCCCTCGCCGCCGTCACGGACCAGCACCTCACCGACCGCATCCTCGCCCACCTGCCGCGCGGCTACGCCCTGCTGTTCGGCCGCGCCGACCTCACCGTCGCGGCCTGATCACGGCCAGCTGAACACCGCCCGGGCGGGGCCCGGCGGACCGGCGGGTTTCACCGGGCCGCCGGGCCGCCGGGCGCGCCGTTCAGGGGTCTCAGGGTCCGTGGACGCGGTAGCGCTCCGCGTCCGCCCACCTGACCTCCAGGCCGAAGCCCGGGCGGCTCCGGTCGGGGC
>NZ_JBVHXY010000032.1:0-27003 GCF_055569215.1 Kitasatospora sp. NPDC029312
CCCCCCCCCCCCCCCCCCCCCCCCCCCCCCCCCCCCCCCCCCCCCCCCCCCCCCCCCCCCCCCCCCCCCCCCCCCCCCCCCCCCCCCCCCCCCGCGTTCCGTCCGCCGCACCGCCCTGCCGCAGGCGCCTGCAACACCGCCCTGCCGAGAGCGACGTCCGTCCCGCCGGCGGCGACTTCCGTTCCGGCCCGCCGGCGTTTCTCGGCCCGCCGTCAGCCGGCTATCCGGCTCCGGGGCGCCGCGACCCGGGCCGCCTCGCGCAGTTCCGCGTCCCGGCGGCGGCGCCGGGCCAGCACCACCCGCCGCTCGGCGGCCGTCAGGCCGCCCCAGACCCCGTACGGCTCCGGCTGCGCCAGGGCGTGCTCACGGCACTCCAGCAGCACCGGGCAGCGGGCGCACACCTGCTTGGCCTGCTCCTCCCGCGACAGCCTGGCCGCCGTCGGCTCTTTCGACGGCGCGAAGAACAGCCCCACCTCGTCCCGCCGACAGGCCGCACCGGTGTGCCACGGGTTGTCCTCCCCCGCGGCGGCGCCCGCCGCGCCCCCGACCGGGCCGCCCGGGGGCTGCGGCTGCGGACGGACGGCCGGACGGCGCTCCAGCAACCGGGCGGGGGCGACTGGCGAGGTGGGGCGGGACTCGATCGGATGCAGCACGGCCGTACTCCTGACGAGGCTCGGACACGGGGGAACCTCGCTCCGCTGCCCGGCTGCGAGCCCCCGCTGGTCCAACCCCGGACCGGCCGCTGGGCCGCCTCCGGTGCGCAGCCGTACAAGAAGCGATGTGCGGGATGACCTACCCCACCCGGCTGCGATTCATGCACACTGCACGCAATCGACTACGGAGTGCACCGACCCAACGGCGAACGCCCGGCCGGGAGTTGATTGCCGTCCGGGCATTCCACCGGCGAATTCCGGTCAGTTGGTGCCGAGTTGCTTGCGGACCCACTCCTTGAGCTTCTTGCCCTGGCGCGGCTTGGCGTTGCAACCGCCGAACAGCGCAACGCCCTTGACCCGCACGACCGGAGCGTACGGGTCCGCCGCGGTCTGCTCGCGGACGTCGAACCCGCCGAAGATGCCGACCCCGGAGCCGTGCAGGCTCACGTTCTCCGGCACCCGGATCTCGACCCCGCCGAAGATCGCCGTGACGGTGATCTCCACCTCGGGGGACTCGAACACCGCGTCGCTCAGGTCGATCTCCACCCCGCCGAACACGGTGAAGGCCGTCACGTGGGAGCCGACCCGCCAGCGGCCCTTGCGGGCGGCGCCGCCGAAGATCGCCACCACCGACGGCGCCTCCTGGCGCGCGGGCGGCAGCGGCGTCGGCGCGGGGGCCGGCGCCGGGGCGTCCAGCGGCCGCTTCTCGAAGGAGAGCGGGCGGTGGGTGGGCAGGTCCCGGGTCAGCGGCACCAGGTCGCCGAAGGTCTTGGCGGCGTACGCGGCCTCGATCCGCTCGGCGTGCTCGTCCGCGTCCAGCCGGCCCTCGGCGTAGGCGTCCCGCAGCAGCTCGGCGACCCGCTCGCGGTCGGCGTCCGAGACGCGCAGCTCCGCCTCCGCCACCGGGGTGTACGAGGGCTGCGGCTTCGCCTCGGGCTCGGGGCGGGGCGTGAGTTCGGCTTCGGTCATCGGTACGGGGGCCGGCACCGGCGGCTGCCCCGGGTGGTCCTGCGACGGCGAGTTGTCCACGGGCCAAGCCTAGTCGGTCGCACTGGCGCCCGAGTGAGCCCCGTCACGCAAGGCCGACCTGTCCGCATGCGCGCGATCGGCGGGTCCTACCCTGGATGGTGCTTCGCCGACGCAGCCGGATCACTGGACACCTAAGGACCGCCCCGATGGCTCCCACGCCAGACTTCGAGTACAGCGACCTGCTCCCCCTGGGCGCTGACCCGACCCCGTACCGCAAGCTGACCTCCGAGGGCGTCTCCACCTTCGAGGCCGGCGGTCGCACCTTCCTCCAGGTCGAGCCCGAGGCGCTGCGGCTGCTCACCGCCGAGGCGATGCACGACATCTCCCACTACCTGCGCCCCGCGCACCTCGCCCAGCTGCGGCGCATCCTGGACGACCCGGAGGCCAGCCCGAACGACCGCTTCGTGGCGCTCGACCTGCTGAAGAACGTCAACATCTCGGCCGGCGGCATCCTCCCGATGTGTCAGGACACCGGCACCGCGATCGTCATGGGCAAGCGCGGCCAGAACGTGCTGACCCGGGGCGGCGACGAGTCCGCCATCGCGCGCGGCGTCTACGACGCGTACACCAAGCTCAACCTGCGCTACTCCCAGATGGCCCCGGTGACCATGTGGGACGAGAAGAACACCGGCAACAACCTGCCGGCCCAGATCGAGCTGTACGCCACCGACGGCGACGCGTACAAGTTCCTGTTCATGGCCAAGGGCGGCGGCTCCGCCAACAAGTCGTACCTGTACCAGGAGACCAAGGCGATCCTGAACGAGGCGAGCATGCTCTCGTTCCTGGAGCAGAAGATCCGCTCGCTCGGCACCGCCGCCTGCCCGCCGTACCACCTGGCCATCGTGATCGGCGGCACCAGCGCCGAGTTCGCGCTCAAGACCGCCAAGTACGCCTCGGCGCACTACCTGGACAACCTGCCGACCTCCGGCGACGCCAGGACCGGCCACGGCTTCCGGGACCTGGAGCTGGAGGCCAAGGTCACCGAGCTGACCCAGAAGATCGGCATCGGCGCCCAGTTCGGCGGCAAGTACTTCTGCCACGACGTGCGCGTGGTCCGCCTGCCGCGGCACGGCGCCTCGCTGCCCGTCGCGATGGCCGTCTCCTGCTCCGCCGACCGCCAGGCGCTCGGCAAGATCACCGCCGAGGGCGTCTTCCTGGAGCAGTTGGAGACCGACCCGGCCAAGTACCTGCCGGACACCACCGACGAGCACCTGGACGACGACGTGGTGCGGATCGACCTCGACCAGCCGATGTCCGCGATCCGCGCCGAGCTCTCCAAGTACCCGGTGAAGACCCGGCTCTCGCTCACCGGCACCCTGGTCGTGGCCCGCGACATCGCCCACGCCAAGATCAAGGAGCGCCTGGACGCCGGCGAGGGCATGCCCAAGTACCTCCAGGACCACCCGGTCTACTACGCCGGCCCGGCCAAGACGCCCGAGGGCTACGCCTCCGGCTCGTTCGGCCCGACCACGGCCGGGCGGATGGACTCCTACGTCGACCAGTTCCAGGCCGCCGGCGGCTCGATGGTCATGCTCGCCAAGGGCAACCGCAGCAAGCAGGTCACCGACGCCTGCGCCCGGCACGGCGGCTTCTACCTCGGCTCCATCGGCGGCCCGGCCGCCCGCCTCGCCCAGGACTGCATCAAGAAGGTCGAGGTGCTGGAGTACGCCGAGCTCGGCATGGAGGCCGTCTGGCGCATCGAGGTCGAGGACTTCCCGGCCTTCATCGTCGTCGACGACAAGGGCAACGACTTCTTCCGTGAGACCACGGAAGGCCCGCTGATCACCAACCTTCGGGTCCGCTCCAAGGAGTAGCCCGCCCCGCCCGCGCGCAGCCGCCCCGGTCGCTGGAATCCGAGCCCGCGCCCGGGGCGGTCCCTCGAGCCGAGGAAGGTGAAGGCCTCCAGGCCCGGCACCGCCACCGGGAGCCGGAGCCGGCCCGGGCGGCGCTACGCGTCGAAGTCGTACTCGAGGACGTAGGAGGCGGCGTCGAGGATCATCTCGTTGAGTTCGACGACCTGGCCCTCGTCGGCGAAGGCGGTGCGGCAGATCAGGATGACCGGGGTGCCGGCGGAGAGGTCGAGGCGGCTCGACTCCTCGGCGCTGGGCATGCGGGAGCGGACCTCCTCGCGGAAGTGAACGGGCTTGGCGCCGATCTCGGCGAGCCGGGCGTAGGTGCCGCCGGGGCCGGTGTCCTCCCGGGTGATGGCGGTGCCGGCGACCAGGACGGCGGGCAGGTACGAGGTGGAGAGCAGCACCGGCTTGCCGTCCAGTACGAATCGGCGGTGCCGCACGCACATCGGCAGGCCGGGGTCCACCCCGAGCACCCGGGCGACGTGCTCCGGCGCGCCCCGCTCGGTGACGGAGACCTGGTCGACCACCAGGCTGCGGTTGTCGATGTCCGCGGACCATATCGACCGGCCGGAGCCCCACTGACCCTGCGCCAGCCGCTGGATGCCGCGCCGGCGCAGCGGCCGGAACTCCCGGACGAACACCCCCGCGCCCCGGCGGGCCTCCGCGATGCCCTCGCTCTGCAGCACGCCGAGCGCCTGACGGGCGGTCATCCGGGCGACGCCGTACTCGTCCATCAGGTCGTTCTCGCCGGGCAGCCGGTCACCGGCGCGGTAGCGGCCGCCGTCGATGGCCGCCTTCAGGGAGTCGGCGATCCGCTGGTACTTGGGCTGTTTATCGCCACTGCTGCCGCTCATCGCCGCTCCCTCTCCTCTGACAATCCTAGGGGCGCCCGCGGTCGCCGGTAAGGCCGGTAAGGAGATACGACCGTTGACATCTCTAGAGATATTAGCTTCTCTAGAGATGCTGGCCAGTCGCCTACCAGAGCGAGGAGCAGCACGGTGAGCACCCGACAGCACGACACCGAGGCCTACCGGCCACAGGTGGGCCAACTCGTCCTCGACCGCAGGACCGGACGCACCGGCGTCTACATGGGCACCATCGGCGGCGAGCACTACCTGCGCCCGGAGGGCGGCGGCCGCGAATGGACCGCCGAGCCGAACCACGTCTCACCCGTCCCCGAGCCCCGCGATTCAGCTGATTGAGATCGGCGCCGGAATTGCGGTGAAACCCACGCAAACCCTGGCATTCGGCCCGGGTAATCCCCCGCTGAATCCCCAATTCCGGAACGCCGCACCCCCGCCGCGGGCACGTTACGGATAACGCCGGTCACCATGCGTGCACCAGCAGCGGGAATCGGCCACCCGGTGCACCCGCACACGAATTGGCACGCACATAACCAGCAGCGCCCCGCGCCCGGACGGGGGCGCGGGACACACGGGCGGAACGGCTTACGGGTGGCCGCCGATGACGCTCTCCGGCCGGTACGGACCGCCCGGTTCACCGGTGGCCGGCGCGGAGTCGTCCACGTGCTCGTCGCCGAACAGGTCGTTCTCCAGCTCGGCCTTCTGCGCGTCGGTCGGAGCGGTGTACTCGGTCGGGTTCGAGGGCGCGGCCACGGCGCCCTCGACAGCCTTGCCCGCCTCCACAGCGGCGGCCGGAACCTCCGACGTCGCCACATTCTCGGGCGTCGCCGGCACCGGGGTCTCGCTCTGGTCGTTGGCCATTGGGCGGCCGCCTTTCGGTCATCAAATGTGTCCAGCCCGACCTCCGTGGCGCGGGCGCGCGGACAGTATCGTAGGGTTGATTAAATGTCCGATAAACATCGTGCGGCTTGCGGTGCCGTCCGGCAGAGTCGGGCGCCCGCCTAAGCTGAACCGCCACGGCGGACCGCCGAGCGCCCTTCGCGGAATCGACACCACAGGCCATCGGGGGACTTCATGGAGTTTCGGGAGACGCCGCAGGCCCCTGCGCTGCGCTTCCAAGTCCTCGGTCCGGTCCAGGCCTGGCTCGACGGCAAACCCCTGTCGCTCGGCTCTCCCCAGCAGCAAGCGGTCCTGACCACCCTTCTGCTGCACTCCGGACGCCCGGTCACCACCCAGGACCTGGTCGACGCGCTCTGGGGCGACCGCCCTCCCACCCAGGCGGTGGCCGCGCTGCGCACCTACGTCTCCCGGCTGCGCTCCGTCATCGAGCCCCGGCGGGAGGTGCGCCGGCCCGCCGAACTGCTGGTCTCGGTCGCCGACGGCTACGCCCTGCGCATCCCCGGCGAGTCCCTCGACCTGGCGGTCTTCGAACGGCTCTCCAACGAGGCCGCGGCCGCCCGCGCCTCGGGCGACAAGCGCGAGGCGCACCGGCTGCTGGCACGGGCGCTCGACCTGTTCACCGGCCGTCCGCTCACCGGCGTCCCCGGGCCCTACGCCGACGCCCAGCGGCTGCGGCTGGCCGAACGCCAGATCGCCGCCGCCGAGGAGCTGTGCGCCGCCGCCCTCGACATCGGCCTGCACGCCGAGATCGTCGGGGACCTCAACAACCTGACGGCCGAACACCCGCTGCGCGAGCGGCTGCGCGAGCTGCTAATGCTGGCGCTGTACCGCTGCGGACGCCAGGCGGAGGCGCTCGGCGTCTACACCGACACCCGCAAGCTGCTGATCGAGGAGCTCGGGGTCGAACCGGGCGCGGGCCTGTCCGCGATGCACACCCGCATCCTCGCCGCCGACCCGGAGCTCGTCCTCCCCGTCGCGCCCGCCCGGGCCGCCCGGGCCGCCCGCGAGGACGGCCCTGCCGCGCCACCCCCTCCCGCCCAACTCCCGGCCGACGTATCGGACTTCAGCGGACGCACCGAGCTGGTGAACGACCTCTCGACCGTCCTGATGAACGCCACCGGCCAGGCCGTGGTGGTGACCTCGCTGGCCGGCATCGGCGGGGTCGGCAAGACGACCCTCGCGGTCCACGTCGCCCACCGTGTCCGCTCCGAGTTCCCGGACGGGCAGCTCTACGTCGACCTGCGCGGGGCCGGCGCCTCACCGGCCGACCCGGTGGTCGTGCTGGGCGACTTCCTGCACGCGCTCGGCGTCACCGACGCCCCCGACTCGCTCGAACAGCGCGCCGCCCTCTACCGTTCCCTGCTCGCCAACCGCCGGATGCTGATCCTGCTCGACAACGCGCGCGACGCGGACCAGATCCAGCCGCTCATCCCCGGGGTCTCCGGCTGCGCGGTGCTCGCCACCAGCCGCTCCCGGCTGGCCGACATCCCCGGCGCCCAGCTGTTCGACGTCGAGGAGCTGACCCCGGCCGAGGCACTGGCACTGTTCTCGGCCATCGTCGGCGAACAGCGGGTCATCGCCGAACCGGAGGCGGCCATGAAGGTCGTCGCCGCCTGCGGCTTCCTGCCGCTGGCCGTCCGCATCGCCGCCGCCCGGCTGGCCGGCAGGCCGCGCTGGAGCGTCTCCGACCTGGCCAGTCGGTTAGCCGACCAGCGCCGGCGGCTGGACGAACTCCAGCTGGGCAACCTCGCCGTGGAGACCACCATCGGGCTCGGCTACGGACAGCTGTCCGCGGCCGAGGCCCGTGCCTTTCGGCTGCTCGCCCTGATCGACTCCCCCGACATCCCGCTGGCGGCGGCGGCCGCGCTGCTCGGGGTGGACGAGTTCACCGCCGAGGACCTCGCGGAGGCGCTGGTCGAGGCGAACATGCTGGAGTGCTTCACCCCCGGCCGCTACCGCTACCACGATCTGCTCCGGCTGTACGCCCAGCGGCAGAACGAGCGGATCGGCGACACCGAGGAGCAGGAGCGGGCGGTGCTGCGGCTGCTCGACCTGCTGATCCCGACCGTCCGCAACGCGGCCCAGGTCATCGAGCCGGACGACCCGCTGCCCGAACTGCTCACCCCGCTCACCTCGCCGGGGCTCGACCTGCCGACCAGCCGGGCCGCCGGGGACTGGCTCCGGACCGAAGGCTCCCTGCTGCTCAGTGCCGTCGAGGCCGCCGCCGGTGGCCCCGGCACCCTGCAGCGAGCGGCCGTCGACCTGCTGAACTACCTGTTCAGCATCGACCCGGACCCGACCCGCGGCCCGCGCCTCCTGCCGGTCCTGCAGGCCATCGGCGAGGACGCCCAGCGCCGTGACGACTCGGACGGGATCGCCCGGGTGTACTTCGCTCTCGGCACCCTCCAGTCCATCACCAGCGACTTCCACGGGTCGGAGCAGTCCTTCCGCAGGAGTCTGAGCCACCAGACGGCGGACGAGCCGACCGTGCTGCTGCTGGCCACCGCGAACATGCTCGGCGTGATCCTGAGCGTCGGCAACCGCCCGGCCGAGGCGCTGCCGTTCCTGGAACAGGGCCGCGCCATCAACCGGCAGGTCGGTACGTCGATCGGCGAGGCCCGGATCGTCAGCAACATGGCCCGGGTGCAGCACCGGCTCGGCATGACCGAGACGGCCGTCCAGTCCGCCGGCGAGGGTGTCGCCGCCGCCCGGGCGTCCGACAACGGTCCCCTGCTCGCCCAGACGCTCTACCAGCTCGGCGTGGTGCTCTCCACCGCCGAGGCCGTCCCGCACCTGCGCGAGGCCCACCAGCTGTTCCAGTCCCAGCAGAACGCGCTCTGGGAGGGCTACGCCCTGGCCCGCCTGGCCTCCGCGCTACTCGCCGCGGGACAGCCCGGCGAGGCCGCCGAAGCAGCCGGCGCGTCGCTCGCGATCGGGCAGGACATGGGCTCCGCCTACTGCCAGGGCCTGGCCAACGCCGCCCTGGGCGAGGCGCTGCTCGCGCTGGCCCAGCCGGCCCGCGGGCTGGCCTGCCTCCAGGAGGCGCACTCGATCTTCACGAGGCTCGGTGTGCCGGAGGCCTCCCCCGTGGCGGACCTCATCTCGCGACAGCACACCGAGCCCGTCTCCTCTCCCCCCGCGCCGTAAGGCGCCCGCCCCCCGGCGGAGCACCTCCCCCGTTCGCGCTCGGCGCTCCCGCAGCCCCCCGGCTGCGGGAGCGCCCTCAACGCTTCCCCGGCGCTGGACACCACTGTGCACCGCGCCGATTGACGTTCGATAAACGTCCGATAGTCAGCCTGCGGACCGGCGAAACCACAGGTCAGGACCACCACCCCGGCGCGCCGCGCGGCGTGCGGGGTCCGTCTCACCACCCGCGCCCGCACCGCAGTGCTTCCGCGCAACCGGTCCAGATCGGCCCATGCATGACGAGTTGGCTGGAAACGGACCCCATCGCGCAGTGATCGCGCATATTCTCAGATGCCAGTACGCACACGAGTGTCCGCCGACGACGTGTCGGGGTGCAGTCCGTCCGTGTGGTGCGGGGAGCGTGACGTACCGCCACCGGCAGCCGCCCGCGAGGCTGCGGAGGAGCCGACCGGAGGCCACGGGTGGAAGGGTGCCTCTCAACGTGACGACCGGACAGATATCCGACTCGTTCCCGGTCGGCGAGGACGCCGACGACGACGGACCCGACGTACGGCGGCGGCGCGCGACGCGGGCCCTCCAGGCCGTCGCCTTCGACACCATCGGCGCGGGGTACGGTGAGGCCTTCCCCGCCAAGGACGGGCAGCTGGAGTGCGGGAAGCGCCTGCTCGCCGGCCTCGAACCCGGGGCCCGGGTGCTGGACGTGGGCTGCGGAACCGGCGAACCGACCGTCCGGCAGCTGACCGCCGGCGGCCTGCGGGTGACGGCGATGGACCTCTCGGACGTGATGCTCGACCTGGCCCGCCGCACGCCCCACCCCGGGCCGTACCAGCCCGATTTCCATCGGATCGACCTGTACGATCTGGCCACCCGGCGCGCCGACCGGGTCTGGGGCGTCCCCGGGCTCGGCCCGGAGGGTCACGGCACCTTCGCCGCCGTCACCGCGTTCTTCTCCCTGATCCTGCTGCCCCTGGACGAGATCCCGGTCGTCCTGGGTCGCCTGCGCGAACTCCTGCGGCCGGGCGGACTCCTGGCGCTCGGTATGGTCGAGGCGGACCTGGATCACGTTCCGCTTCCGTTCCTTGGCAGAGAGCTGCGAATCAGTGGGTATCTGCGGGAGGATCTGGAACGGGTTCTTGCCGCTGCCGGCTTCGCCGTCGAGGATTCCTCGGGGCGTCCGTACGCGCCGGCCAGCACCACGCTGCCGCCGGAGGAACAGCTGTTCCTGTGCTGTCGACGCGTCGGCTGACCGACCGCTCGACCAGCACCACCGCCCACCAGCACCACCGCCGATCAGCACCAGCACCCACCAGCACACCCGTCGAACCAGCACACCCTCGCCCAGCCCCCACCGTCCAGCCCGCCCACCGACCACACCGAATCCAGGACAGGCAGCCGTGCGCGACCAGCTCAAGACCGAGGCGGAGCAGCCGCCCGCCGTCCCGGGCCAGCGCCGCCGCGTCCCGGCCCGGGCACAGGCCCCCGCGAAGCCGCCGACGGCACGGCCGGGACGCCTCGAGGTGGCCGACCGCCTCGCCTACCTCGACGCGGCGACCCGCCGGATCAACAGCGCCCTCGACCTGTCCGCGACCCTGCGCAACATCGGCCGGGTGCTGGTGCCGACCCTCGCCGACGCGGCCGTGGTGCACCTGCGCGACCCGCTGCCCAACGTCGAGCGCGAGCCCGGCTTCCCGGACGAGCTGCGGATCCACCACAGCACCGGCACCCGGATCGGCCGCCGCGGCCGCAAGGGCGGCGCGGACGACCGGCACCGCTCCCGGTACGGCTCCCGCTCCACCGCCGACCCCGGCCCGGCCGTCCCCGTCACCCGCGGCGGCGCGCTCGCGCACACCCTGCTGAGCCGCCGCCCCGCCGAGTCCGCGGTCCTCGGCACGCCCGCCGCCGAGCGCACCGAGGCGCTGCTGCGCGAGGTGTACGGCAGCCGCGGGCTGGCCCGGCTGGCCGCCGGCACCTCCGTCCTGGCGCTGCCGCTGCGCGGCCGCAAGGCCGTGCTGGGGCTGCTGGTGCTGATCCGCCGCCCCCCTGAACGCACCGGCCGCCCGGCCTTCGACACGGCCGACACCGCGACCGCCGCCCACCTGGCCACCCAGGCCGGGCTGGCGGTGGACACCGCACTGCGGTACGCCCGCGAGTGGGAGATAGCCAACGAACTCCAGCGCAGCATGCTGCCGTTGCGGCTGCCGCAGCCGCACGGCGTCCGGCTCGCCCAGCGCTACCTGCCCGGGGAGCGCGGCGCGCAGGTCGGCGGGGACTGGTACGACGCGGTGCCGCTGCCCGGCAACCGGGTCGCCCTGATCGTCGGCGACGTGATGGGCCACTCGCTCACCTCGGCCGCCATCATGGGCCAACTGCGCACCAGCGCGCAGACCTTGGCCGCCCTCGACCTACCGCCGCACGAGGTGCTCTACCACCTGGACGAGCAGGCCCAGCGGCTCGGCCGCGAACAGCACCTGGCTACCTGCGTGTACGCGGTGTACGACCCGATCGCCAACCGGGTGGTGCTGGCCAACGCCGGCCACGTCCCGCCGGTGCTGGTCCGCCCGGACGGCACGGCCGAGTTGGTGGAGCTGGACTCGGGGGCGCCGATCGGGGTCGGCGGGGTGGACTTCAGCTCCGTCGAGCTGCCCGCGCCGCCCGGCTCGGCGCTGCTGCTGTTCACCGACGGCCTGGTGGAGACCCGAAGCCGTCCGATCAGCGACGGCCTGGAGGTGCTCCGGGCCAGGATCGCCGCCGCCCGCTGGCAGTCCCCCGAGCAGTTGTGCCAGGAGGCGCTGCGGATCCTGCCGCCCGGGGACCGCGGCGACGACATCGCCCTGCTGGGCGCCTGCTTCGACGGCATCCCGGCCGGGGACGTCGCGCACTGGTACCTGCAGCCGCGCAACGAGACGCCGGGCCGGGCGCGCCGGCTGGCCGCGCACACGCTGCGCCGCTGGGGGCTGGACGAGCTGAGCGGGGCGACCGAGCTGATGGTCAGCGAGCTGGTGACCAACGCCGTCCAGCACGCGACCAGGCCGATCACCCTGAGCCTGGTGCGCACCACCCGGCTGCGCTGCGAGGTCGGCGACGACAGCCCGCTGCTGCCGCGCCCGCGCCGTACCGGCCCGGAGGACGAACGCGGGCGTGGGCTGCAGATAGTGGCCCGGTGCGCGGACCGCTGGGGCGCCACCCGGCTGGGCACCGGCAAGGTGGTCTGGTTCGAGCAGCGGCTGCCCCGGTAGCCGTCCGCCCGGCGGGGAGGATCACCGGGCGCGTGCGCCGGCCCGCAGCGCTCGGCGGCCGGCAGAGCGCCGCCCGCCCGCACTCGGCGGGCCGTCACACTCCGGCGGACTCCTTCGCCGGCTGCCGCTCGAGCCCGGCGATCAGCTGCTCGCCCTCCATGTCGACCTTCGGCACGACCTTCTCCAACCGCTTCGGGAACCACCAGGCCGCCGCGCCGAACAGTGCCATCGCGGCCGGCACCAGCGCCATCCGCACCACGAAGGCGTCCACCAGCACGCCCACCGCGAGGGCGAAACCGATCGGCTGGACGATCGGATCGTGGCCGAGGACGAAGGCGCCGAACACCGAGATCATGATCAGCGCGGCCGCGGTCACCACCCGGGCGCCGCCCTTCACCCCGCCGACGACCGCCTCGCGCGGCTCCCTGCCGTGCACGTACTGCTCCTTCATCCCGGAGACCAGGAACAGCTCGTAGTCCATCGCCAGCCCGAACAGGACGCCGATCAGCAGGATCGGCACGAAGCTGACCACCGGGCCGACCTTCGGCACGTCGATCAGGCCGTCCAGCCAGCCCCACTGGTAGACGGCGACCACCGCGCCGAGCGAGGCCCCGATGCTGAGCAGGAAGCCGAGCACCGCCTTGAGCGGCACCAGCACCGAGCGGAAGGCGAGCGCCAGCAGCACCAGGGCGATGCCGACGATCACGGCGATGAACGGCGGCAGGGCCTGGCCGAGCTTGGTGGAGACGTCGATGTTGGCGGCCGTGGTGCCGGTGACGGCGATGTCCGCGCCGGTCGCCGACCGGAGCTCGGCGCGCCGGCCGCGGATCGCGTCGACCAGCGCCTTGGTGTCCGCGTGGTCGGGGCCGGTCCGCGGGATGACGGGCACCAGGGCCGTCCCACCCGTCCGGTCGACCTGCGGCGGCAGCAGCGTCGCGACGCCCTCCAGCGTCTGCAGCCTGCCGGCCACGGCCTGCACCGCCTGCTCGGGCCGCGGGGCGCCGTGGGCGTCCACGACGACCACCAGCGGGGCGTTGAAGCCGGGCCCGAAGTGGTCGCTGACCAGGTCGTACGCCGTGCGGGCGTCCGTTCCCACGGCCTGCGAACCGCCGCCGGGCAGGCCGAGGTCGAGGCTCGCGGCGGGCACCGCGAGGGTGCCCAGTCCGGCCAGGCCGACCAGCAGCACCGGCAGCGGGCGGCGGACCACGAAGCGGGCCCAGCGCTCGCCCAGGGTGGTCGTGCCACCGGCGGCCGGTGCCCGCTTCCACACCGGCAGCCGGTCGATCGCGCGGCCGACGAAGCCGAGCACCGCGGGCAGCAGGGTGATCGCGACCAGGACGGCCACCACCACGGCTCCGGAGGCGGCCAGCCCCATCACGGTGAGGAACGGGACGCCGGCCACGGCGAGTCCGGCGAGCGCGACGACGACGGTCAGCCCGGCGAAGACCACGGCACTGCCGGCGGTCGCGGTGGCGCGGGCGGCGGCCTCCTCGGGCTCCAGGCCCTCGTGGAGGTGGCGGCGGTGCCGGAAGAGGATGAACAGCGCGTAGTCGATGCCGACGGCGAGGCCGACCATCAGGGCCAGTACCGGCGCGGTGGTGATGATCTCGAAGCTGCCGGAGAGCGCGAGCAGGGCGGCCATGGCCACGCCGACGCCGACCAGCGCGGTGAGCAGCGGTAGTCCGGCGGCCACCAGGGTGCCCAGGGTGATCACCAGCACCGCCCCGGCCACCACCAGGCCGATCGCCTCGGTGCCGCCTTCGACCTGGGCCAGCCTGTTGTACGCGTCGCCGCCGAAGGCCACCTCCAGGCCGGCCGCGCGGGCCGGTTCGGCGGCGGCCCGCACGGCCTCGCGCTGCTGGTCGGTGACGTCCGCGAGCTTGCGGTCGAAGGAGACCAGCGCGATCGCGGCCTTCCCGTCCGGGGAGACGGCGCCGGCGGCGTACGGGTCGGGCACCGCGGCCACGCCGGGGACGCGGGCGATCCGGCCGACGGCCTCGCCGACCGCTCCTTCGGTCGCGGGCGTCCTGATGCCGCCGGGGTCCTTGACGGCGAAGACGACCTGGGCGGAGCCGTGGCCCTGTGCGGGGAAGGTGCCCTTGATCGTGTCCAGGGTGCTCTGCGCCTCGGTGCCGGGCACCTTGAACTCGTCGCTGGTCTTGCCGGCGAAGGCCCCCGCGGCCCCGCCGACCGCGATCAGCAGGGCGATCCAGACGGCCAGTACGGCGCGCCTTCTCCGGAAGCAGTAGCGGCCCAGCCGGTACAGGTGGGTGGCCATGGGTTCCCTCGGTCGTCTCGTGGGACAGGCGGCTGCCTGAGTGGACGGCTCCCACCGTAGACCCAAGTTTGTCGAGTGACAAAGTTGCCCGACAGATTCGAGCGACAAAGTTGCTCGACCATGGCGCTACCCTGGCTGAATGGCTCATGTCCCCGCCTCCGAACGCCGACCGCAACTGGTCCAGGCCGCGATCGACCTGATGACCCGGGAAGGAATCGCCGCCGGCAGCACCCGCGCGATCGCGGCCGAGCTGGGCGTGGCACAGGCGACGGTGCACTACACCTTCGGCACCAAGAAGGACCTCTACCGGGCCGTCGTCGAGCAGTTGAAGGCCGACTTCGTCAGCCAGGTGCGCGCCGCCTCGCCCGGGGACGGCCCGTTCGGCGAGCAGGTCCGCACCCTCGTGCACGCGCTCTGGGAGGCCACCACCGGCGAGCACGGCCGGTGCGTACTGCTGAGCGAGTTCGGAGCGCTGGCGATGCGTGACCCGGACCTGCGGGAGATCATGCTCGGGCTGCAGCTCGACATCGAGGGCACCGCCACCGAGATGCTCACCGCCCTCGCGGCCGCCCACGGCCTCACCCTGGCCAGGCCCGCCCGGGAGATCGCCGTCCTCTTCCTCAGCGGTTTCGACGGCCTGACGACCCGCCACCTCACCGTTCGCCGGCCAGGCGACCAGCCCGACCCGGCCACCCTGGAGGCGCTGGACCTCCTGGTCGCGACGATGGTCGGGCTCTGCCTGGGCGCCCCGGCGGCCGCCTAGGGTCCGACCGCGGCAGCACCGCCCCGGTTCGGATCCGGCCGGTGGGCCCTGACCCCGAACGGTCAGGAGACGATGCGCACCGGCAGTTCGGCCAACACCTCGCGCAGCGCGGCCGCGAAGCGCTCGTACTCCGCGCTGCGCGGCGAGCCCGGTCGGGTGGCCAGCCCGATCCGGCGCCCGGGGGCCGGTGCCGCGAAGCGGACGGCGGCCAGCCGGTCGGTGCGGCCCGCCTCGACGTCCAGCGCGGTCGCGGGCAGCAGGGTCACCCCGAGGCCCCCGGCGACCAGTTGGACCAGGGTGGACAGTCCGGCGGCGCGGGTGGTGGAGCCCGCCGGGTCGGTGCCGACCTCGCGGCAGATGTCCAGCGCCTGGTCCCGCAGGCAGTGGCCCTCCTCCAGCAGCAGCACGTCCAGGTCGAGCAGCACGTCGCGCGGGACGTCGGTCCGCCCGGCGAGCGGGTGCCCGGCGGGGGCGACCAGCACGAAGTCCTCGTCGAACAGCGGGATGTCCCGGGTCGGCGGGGCCCCGCCGGCCGGCAGCGCGAGCAGCAGCACGTCCAGGCGCCCGGCGGCCAGCCCCTCCAGCAGCGAGGGGGTGCGCTCCTCGTGGACGTGCAGCTCCAGCTCCGGGAACCGGTCGCGGGCCAGCTTCAGCACCAGCGGCAGCAGGTACGGCGCCACCGTCGGGATCACCCCCAGGTGCAGCGGCCCGGTGAACGGCCGGCGGGCGGCCTCCACCTCCTCGGTCAGCGCCTGCAGTGAGGCCAGCACCCGACGGGCGTGCCGGTGCACCCGCTCCCCCAGCGGGGTGACGATCACCTTGCGCGTCGTACGCTCGACCAGTTGCACGCCCAGCGACTCCTCCAGCGCCGCCACCGCCCCGGACAGCGCCGGCTGGCTGGTCCCGGTCGCCGCGGCGGCCTCCCGGAAGTGCCGGTGCTCGGCCACCGCGACGAAGGCCCTCAGCTGGGCGACCGTGGGCGTGCGCGGGCTGCCGCGGCCTGTGGCGCTCGCCACAGCCTGCTCGGCCTTGGCGGCGGCGGACCTGCGGGCGGTGGGCCGGGGAACGGACGGTTGAGTATTGATAGCAAACTCCGATCAGACACATCGATTCTAGCTATTTCCACTATCAATCCACGATGTGGAACTCTGGGACCTGTCCGGAATCCGGACAAAGTCTCCCCCTCAGTCTCATGTTCTGGAGAAGCGAACGTGCTCACGATCGGTGACAAGTTCCCCGAGTTCGACCTCAAGGCCTGCGTTGACCTGGACGCCGCGAGCGCCTTCGCCGACATCGACCACAAGACCTACGAGGGCAAGTGGAAGATCGTCTTCTTCTGGCCGATGGACTTCACCTTCGTCTGCCCGACCGAGATCGCCGCGTTCGGCAAGCTGAACGACGAGTTCGCCGACCGTGACGCCCAGATCCTCGGCGTCTCCGGCGACTCCGAGTTCGTGCACCACGCCTGGCGCAAGGACCACAAGGACCTGCGCGACCTGCCCTTCCCGATGCTGGCCGACATCAAGCACGACCTGATGCGCGCCTGCGGCGTCGAGGCCGAGGACGGCACCGCCCAGCGCGCCGTCTTCATCGTCGACCCGAACAACGAGATCCAGTTCGTCATGGTGACCGCCGGCTCCGTCGGCCGTAACCCCAAGGAGGTCCTGCGGGTGCTGGACGCCCTGCAGACCGACGAGCTGTGCCCGTGCAACTGGAACAAGGGCGAGGACACCCTCGACGCCCAGGCCCTCCTGGCGGGCTGACCCATGGCCCTCGACGACCTGAAGGCCGCCCTGCCGGACTACGCCAAGGACCTCAAGCTCAACCTCGGCTCGGTCATCGGCAACTCCGACCTCCCCGCCCAGCAGCTCTGGGGCACCGTGCTGTCCTGCGCGATGGCCACCCGCAGCCCCGGTCTGCTGCGCGAGCTGGAGCCCGAGGCCAAGGCCAACCTCTCCCCGGAGGCGTACACCGCCGCCAAGGGCGCGGCCGCGATCATGGGGATGAACAACGTCTACTACCGGACGCTGCACCTGCTCTCCGACAAGGAGTACAGCACGATGCGCGCCGGTCTGCGGATGAACATCATCGGCACCCCGGGCGTCGAGAAGATCGACTTCGAGCTCTGGTGCTTCGCGGTCTCGGCCATCAACGGCTGCGGCCAGTGCCTCGACTCGCACGAGGCCGTCCTGCGCAAGGCCGGCGTCGAGCGCGAGGTCATCCAGGCCTCGATGAAGATCGCCGCCGTCCTCCAGGCCGTGGCCGGCGTCCTCGACTCCGAGGCCGCCCTCGCCGCCGTCAACGCCTGACGCACCCGGCAATCCGAACGACGGGCCCCTCCGCCTCGCGGAGGGGCCCGTCGGCGTTTCCGCGCCCCGCCCCCTTCGGACTCCGCTACGGTGCCAGGCGATCCGTACACGGCATTCGATCCGGGAGGGAGCCGGGGTGTCCGACCACCCGGGCAGCGGCGGGGGATTCCAGCTCGACGCCGACCTGCTCCACCAGGCCGCCGGGAGCGCGAGCGCGGCGGCTGCCCAGCTCCCCGCCCACGCGAAGGCCGTCCTCGACGCGGCCCACCAGGCCGTCTCCGGGCTGCGCGGACTCCACTGCGGCGCGGCGCTCGAAAGCTGCGCGGGCGCCTGGCACACGCTGCTCGACGAGCTCCACACGACGATGAGCGGACACGGGCGGCGCCTCGAAGAGGCCGCCCGCCGGTACCAGCGCACCGACGACCAGGTGACCACCCGGTTCGTCCCGACAGCGGCGCAGCAGCGGAACTTCGTCCGGCACTTCGGGTAGCGGGCCGCGACCGTGGATCTCGCGACGCTGCGCGACGCCGACTTCGCCGCCCTCCACTGCGCCGCCGACGCGTACGACGGCCTGCACGGCGCCCTGGGACAGCACCTGGAGAACTGGCGCAGCGGGGTCGACCAGCGGCTCGCCGCCGCCGGCTGGACCGGACCGGCGGCGGACGCGGCGACCCCCTCCCTGGCACGCACCGCCGGCGAGTTGAAGGCCGCCCACTCCGAGCTCGGACAGCTCGGCAGGGTCCTGCGCGCCGGTGCGGACGCCCTGGTCCTCGCCCGGTCGGAACTGCGCACGGCCCTGGAGGACGCCCGGACCGCCGGAATGAGCGTCACCGAGCACGGCGCCGTCACCTGGGAGCCGGCCCCGTACGCCGACCGGCACGATCCCGACCACCGCAGGAGCAGCGAGCGCACCGCCACCGCGCTCGCCGCCCGCATCCGCACCGCCCTGGCCCGGGCCGAGGCCATCGACCGGGCCGTCGCCGCCCGGCTCCGGCACTACACCGCCCGCGCCCTCGACGGCACCGGCCTCGACCCCGACTCCGCCGCCCGCGACCGGCTCGACCCCGGCCTCGGCGCAGCGACCCTGCTGCGGATCGCCGTCCCCCCGGACGACGCCCCGCCCGCCGAGGTGAACGCCTGGTGGAACGGGCTCCCCGCCGACGAGCGGCAGCGGCTGATCACGGACCACCCGGAACTCGTCGGCAACCGCGACGGCATCCCCGCCGCCGCCCGCGACCAGGCGAACCGGCTCCTGCTCCCCCGGCTCCTCGCGACGTACCAGGCCCACCCGCCGCCGCTCTCCGACCGGGACCGGCTCAGACTCGAGGGCTTCCGCAGGATCAGCGCGCGACTGGCGGCCTCCGAGGGGCAGGACCCGCCGGTCCTCCTGCTCGGCATCGCCGAGGAGGGCCAGGGCCGCGCCATCCTCTCCTTCGGCGACCCGGACACCGCCCGCAACGTCACCTCCCTGGTCGGCGGCATGGGCACCGAACTGCAGCGCATCGGCGGCGGCGACGCCGACCGGGCCAGGGCGGTGTACGACGCCGCCCTCCGCGCCGATCCCACCCGCAGTACGGCGTCGATCGCCTGGCTGGGCTACGACGCGCCGCTCGGGCTCGACGTCGCGTCCCCGAGCGGGGCACGGGCGGGGGCCGACGCCTTCCACCGGTTCCTGGCCGGACAGCGCGCCACCCATCAGGGAGCCCCGGCGCACGTCACGGCCCAGGGCCACAGCTACGGCTCGCTCGTGGTCGGCCTGGCCGCACAGCGGCCCGGCGGCCTCGCGGCCGACGACCTCATCCTGGTCGGCAGCCCCGGCGCCGGGGCGGATCACGCCTCGGACCTCGGGGTGGGCGCGGACCACGTCTACGTCGGCGCCGCCGCCCACGACCACGTCTCCTGGGCTCCCGACCCGGCCGCCCTCGGTCCGCCGGCCCGGTTGTCCCCGAACGCCCGCTGGTACGGCACGGACCCGGCGAGCGCCGAGTACGGTGCCCACCGCTTCGCCGTGGCCGACGGGGCGCTGAACGCCGCCACGCACTCGTCCTACTGGGACGACGGGCCCGGCGGGAACCACGCCTCGATCGACAACATCGGCCGGATCGTCAGCGGCCACGGCGACCGGATCACGACGGAGCACCCACGATGACGGACCGGCGCTCCGACCCCGGCTACTCGGCGGTGGCCTCCGCCGCCTGAGCGGACCGGGTCGCCTGGGCTGCCTGCGCCGACCTGACCGTCCGGTCCGACTGGCCTGTCCGGTCCGGCTGGCCCGGCTGGGCCGCCGCCGTGCGTTCGGCGGCTTCGCGGGCGGCTTCGAGAGCGGTGAACACGGCCTGGCCGGCCTCGTTGCGCCGGCGCAGGTGGGTGACCACCGTGTTGGTGACGGCGATCAGCGGGACGGCGACCACCGCGCCGCCGATGCCGCCGATGATGCCACCGGCCGCGACGCCGAGGACCACGCCGAGCGGGTGGACCCGGACGGCCCGGCCGAGGATCAGCGGCTGGAGGATGTGGCTCTCCACCTGCATCACCACGATCAGCACCACCAGCACCATCAGCGCCGTCCACGGCCCCTGGGTGACGAGGGCGATCAGGACCGCGACGGTGCCGGTGACCAGGGCGCCGACCAGGGGGACGAAGGCGCCCAGGAAGATGATCACGGCCAGCGGCACGGCGAGCGGCACGCCCAGCAGTTCGAGGCCGGTGCCGATGCAGACCGCGTCGATGAAGGCCACGCAGACCGTGCCGCGCACGTACGCGGTGAGCGTGATCCAGGCCTTCGGGCCGGCCCCGGCCATCGCGAAGCGGGAGTGTCGGGGCAGGCCGCGCAGCGCCCAGTTCCAGATCTTCGCCCCGTCGTAGAGGAAGAAGAAGGTGGTGAAGAAGGTCATCAGCAGCGCCGTCAGCACCTCGACGGCGATCTGCGCGCCCGTGATGGACGCCGAGGTGAGCTGGTCGCTGTTGGTGGTGATGGCCTTGGTGATCTGGTTGGCGAAGTCGGTGATCTGCTGCTGGGTCAGGTGCAGCGGGCCGGTGACCAGCCAGTCGCGCAGCTGGTTGACGCCGGTCTTCACCTGGTTGGTGACGTCCGGGAGGTTGGTGGTCACCTGCCACGCCACGAACCAGCCGACCAGCCCGATCCCGGCCAGACCGCTCAGGAACACCCCGCCCGCCGCGAGCGAGCGCGGCACCCCGCGCCGGCGCAGCCAGGAGACGGAGGGCTCCAGCAGCGCGGAGATCAGCAGCGAGGCCAGCACCGAGAAGGCGACCAGCCGCAGCATGTCGACGACGTAGAAGACGACGTACAGCGCGGCGCCGAGCAGCAACAGCCGCCAGGTCGACTCGGCGGCCACCCGCAGCCCCCACGGCACCGCCTCGGCGGGGGTGGCGGGCCGGCCCGGGTGGTACTCCCGCCCGAGGGCGGCGTTCGCGGCCGGTACGGGCGGTGCGGCCGCCGCCGCCACGGGCGGCGTGGCCGGGGCCGGGTCGGTCGCGGCGGCCCCGACGACCGGGGCGGACCCGGCCGGATCGGCGGCCGGCGCCGGGTCGGCTCGCGGTACCGGGTCGGCTCGCGGTACCGGGACCGGCCCGACCGCCTCGGCCAGGGCCGGGGCGTGGAGTTCGTGCGGATCGGCCGCCATCGCGGCGCGTCGGCGCCGTTCGATCACGGCGGCCGCGCTGGCCACCACGGCCATGCCCTTGGCCACGGCCTTGAAGGCCTTTCCGCCCCGCGCCATCCTCGCTACCACCGCTTCCCCGCTGAACCCGCCGAGTCCGGCGGGACGCCGTGGGTCCTGCCACGGCCGTCAAGGGATGACGCTACCCGCCGGGGGCCGTCGGAGTCCGCCGGGCCGGGGGTTCGGCTCGACCGCCCCGTTCCGCGAACCCGGGCAAATCACCGCAACACGGATGGTTTCGTCCATGCGCCACCGGGGAGGAAACCGAACGAGACGGCGGGTCGTCCCACTCAGGCCAACTGCCGGCGGACCGGCCGGCGCGGGAGGCAACCAGGACCCCTTCCCGCGCCCCGCGTCCGCACCCGGGCCGCACCGCCCGCGAGCGCACTGGTCAGCGCAGCCCGGGCGGCGCGGTCCGTCCCTTCCCACTGGGCGGCAGACCGGCGCGGACCGGCAGCGAACCGGCAACGAACCGGCAACGGACGCGACGGGAGAACGCCACGGCCCCCAGCCACTCGCCCAAGGGGACGAGCGGCCGGGGGCCGTACGCGAGTGCACCGCCTTCTCGGCGGCGGCCGCCTTCGGAGCTGTCGGCGGCCTAGTACCAGTTGTGCGCCTGCCAGAACGACCAGGCGCCACACGGGCTGCCGTAGCGGCTGTTCATGTAGCTCAGGCCCCACTTGATCTGGGTGGCCGGGTTGGTGCGCCAGTCGTCACCGGCCGAGGCCATCTTGGAGCCGGGCAGCGCCTGGACCAGGCCGTACGCGCCGGAGCTCTTGTTGGTCGCGGTGTAGTCCCAGCCGCTCTCGCGCTTCACGATCTGGCTGAAGCACTGGAACTGCGCGTCGCTGCCGACGATCTGCCGGGCCATGTCCTGGACGGAGCCGGGGCTGACCGAGACCGCCGGAGTGCTGTCGTCGTCGACCGCGGTCATCGCCGAACGCGCCTTGGAGCGGTTGGCGGCCTCGGCGGCGGCGCGCTGGTCGGCGGCGGCCTTGGCGGCCTTGTCCGCGTCGGCCTTGGCCTGGGCATCAGCCTTGGCCTGGGCGTCCGCGGCGGCCTTCTGGCGCGCGGCCTCCTCGGCGGCCTTCTGCTCGGCGGCGGCCTTGGCCGCGGCGTCGGCGGAGGCCTGCTGGGCGGTCGCCTGCTGGCCGATGTTGTCACTGATGGTCTGCGCCTGGGCGCCAGAGGGGACTTCGGCAAGCAGGGTCGCGCCCGCGACGTCGACCGTCTGCGTCGTCTTGCCCTCGCTGCCCGAGGCCATCCCCACGACGGCACCGACTGCGGTGACGGCGGTGGCGGAGGCCACAGCGACTCCCCGGACCGAGATCCGAGTCACATGGATTCCTTCCAGCATCGCCCATGCGTGACCGTACGGGCGCAACATGCCCCTTGGCACGGACCTCCGCTGGGTGTTCCGGTCACGGGAGGTGCTGGCCCGGCGTCCGGTCGAGGTGAGTTCGACCGGGCGTTGGAATCGGGCGGCGTACGGCTCGTCGGTCTTCAATTGTGCGTCCACCGACTGGAGTTGGCGGACCATCCGGGGCCTGACTCCCGGGGTCCGGAAGCCCTGCCGCGCCGTACGCGGGGCCTGACAGAACCCTCACCATGCCGCACCGGGCACTGTCGACGCAATTCCCGCCTGCGTGGCGCATGTCACATTCACCGCGCGGAAGTTCCCCGGACAGATGACACTCGATGTGATGAAAGGGACGGGGCCCGCTCCCCCAGGAGCGGGCCCCGCAGCGCCAGTTGAACCTATTGTCCGACTATGCCCCGATCAGGATCGGTTCACGGGTGGATGTCCTCCAGCATCTCCGTGACCAGCGCCGCGATCGGGGAGCGCTCCGAGCGGGTGAGCGTGATGTGGGCGAAGAGTGGATGGCCCTTCAGCTTCTCCACCACCGCCACCACACCGTCGTACCGGCCGACCCGGAGGTTGTCCCGCTGGGCCACGTCGTGGGTGAGCACCACCCGCGAGCCCTGGCCGATCCGGGACAGCACCGTCAGCAGGACGTTCCGCTCCAGCGACTGGGCCTCGTCCACGATCACGAAGGCGTCGTGCAACGAGCGTCCCCGGATGTGGGTCAGCGGCAGGACCTCCAGCATCCCCCGGGCGATGACCTCCTCGATCACGTCCGGGGTGGTGACGGCGGAGAGGGTGTCGAAGACCGCCTGCGCCCAGGGGCCCATCTTCTCCGCCTCGGTGCCCGGGAGGTAGCCGAGCTCCTGGCCACCGACCGCGTACAGCGGCCGGAAGACCATCACCTTGCGGTGCTGCCTCCGCTCCAGCACCGCCTCCAGCCCCGCGCACAGCGCCAGCGCCGACTTCCCGGTACCGGCCCGGCCGCCCATCGAGACGATGCCGATGTCCGGGTCGAGCAGGAGGTCCAGCGCCACCCGCTGCTCGGCGCTGCGACCCCGCAGTCCGAACGCCTCGCGCTCTCCGCGCACCAGCCGGACCCGGCCGTCCCCGGTGACCCGACCGAGCGCCCGGCCGCGCTCCGAGGTGAGCACCAGCCCGGTGTGCACCGGCAGCTCGGCGACCCCCTCGATGTCCACCCCGGCGTCGTGGCCTGCCGCGAACAGCGCGTCCACCTGGTCGGCCTGGACGTGCAGCTCGGTCATCCCCGTCCAGCCGGAGGTGATCGCGAGCTCGGCCCGGTACTCCTCGGCGAGCAAGCCCACCGAGCTGGCCTTGATCCGCAGCGGGAGGTCCTTGGAGACGACGGTGACGTCGTAGCCCTCGGCCTGCAGGTTGCGGGCGACCGCCAGGATCCGGGTGTCCGCCTCGCCGCCGCCGGCCCGGTAGCCGACCGGCAGTATCGAGACGTCCGAGTGGTTGAGCTCGACCCGGATCGTCCCGCCGAGTTCGCCGACCGGGATCGGCTCGTCGAGCCGTCCGTGGCGGATCCGGTAGTCGTCGAGCAGTCGCAGTGCCTGGCGGGCGAAGTAGCCCAGCTCCGGGTGGTGCCGCTTGGCCTCCAACTCGGTGACGACCACCACCGGGAGCACGACCTCGTGCTCCTCGAAGCGGGTCATGGCGAGCGGGTCCGCCAGGAGCACGCTGGTGTCGAGAACGTACGTGCGCCGGTCTGGTGTCCGGCGGCTCTTGGAACTGACCACTAGGCCTCCAGAGCGGATGACCCTGCGTCATCCGCGGCAAGCCGGCCCCCGCTGCCCCGGTGGCCTCGGGACCGGACTGACTGGAGTATTCCCAGGCGAGGAGCGGTGCATTCGCGTCCCCGGCGAACTGACGGATCATTGCCGGTGAACGTTTGGCCTCGCACCGGGCCCGGGTAGGCCATGCCTACGGCGGTCACTTTCACCCGGTCAGGCGCGGGCCGGGGCCCGTCCTCCCTTGTCCGCAGGCGGGGGTGACGGAACCTACAGCCCCATCCGCCGGTGCCGCTGCTCGTACGCGCGCAGGGCGCGCAGGAAGTCGACCTTGCGGAAGGCCGGCCAGTAGGCCTCGCAGAAGTAGAACTCGCTGTGGGCGCTCTGCCAGAGCAGGAAGCCGGACAGCCGCTGCTCGCCCGAGGTGCGGATGATCAGGTCCGGGTCGGGCTGGTTGCGGGTGTAGAGGTGCTCGGCGATGTGCTCGACGGTCAGGATCTCGGCCAGTTCCTCGATCGAGGTGCCGCGCCCGGCCTGTTCCTGGAGCAGCGAGCGGACCGCGTCGGCGATCTCGTGCCGACCGCCGTAGCCGACGGCGACGTTGACGGTGATGCCGTCGATCCCGGCGGTCTGCTCGGCGGCGCGCTTGAGCACGTCGGCGGTGTGCTGCGGCAGCAGGTCCAGCGCGCCGACCGGGTTGACCCGCCAGCGGCGGGCGCCCGCGAGGCCGGTGACGGCGTCCTCGATGATGCCGAGCAGCGGGACCAGCTCGTCGGCCGGACGGTCCAGGTTGTCGGTGGACAGCATCCACAGGGTGACGACCTTGACGTGGGTCTCGTCGCACCAGCCGAGGAACTCGCTGATCTTGTCGGCGCCGCGCTGGTGGCCGTACGCGGTCGAGCCGCCGGTGGCCTTGGCCCAGCGGCGGTTGCCGTCCAGGATCACGCCGATGTGGTGGGGGGTGCGACCGAGGTGGACCTCCACCCGGCGGCCGTAGAGCCGGTACATCCCGCCCAACAGGGTGCGCAGCCCCGGAGTCCGTTCGGCGACATCGCGCAGACCCATGTTTCCCGGCCCCTCCGTGCTCGTTCAGCTGGTGCGTCACCGCACCGGCGCAGCCTACTCCGGCGCACTGGCGCGCGGTAAAGCAGCAGGTAGCGGTCTGGTCACAGTCCTGTACGAAGACTGTCGCGAGGTGTGCGCCGCGGGCTGCGCGGGGGCTGCGGCGGGACGGAGCGGGAGTGGAACCGGGCTGGAGCCGGGCTGGAGCCGGGGTGGACACGGAACGGTCTCCGAATCCTTAAGGAATCCGTAAGCCGACGGTCGGATGCTTGACGACCCCTATTGGTCTAGTCCAGCTTGTGACCCGGGACGGCGGCGTCCGCCCCGTCCCGCACGGCTCACACCGGACCTCCCCTCCCCCACACGCGGCCGCCGCGCCCCCCACCGCGGCGGTCGCTCCTCCCCCAGGAGCGTCACCCCATGGCCCGTACGCTGAAGCAGCCCGTCCACAAGCGCCGGCGCAGCCCCCTCCCGGCCGTCGCGGCCGGCGCCACCGCCCTCGTCCTGGCCGGCGGCAGCCTCGCCCTCTTCGCCGGCGGGGCCGGCGCCGCGGTCGGCAACCTGGTCGCCAACGGCGGCTTCGAGAACGGGCTGGGCGGCTGGTCCTGCACCGGCGCCGCGACCACCGTCTCCTCGCCGGTGCACGCCGGCACCGGCGCGCTGCAGGCCACCCCGAGCGCCGGCGACACGGCCGAGTGCAGCCAGACCATCAGCGTGCTGCCCAACACCAGCTACACGCTGAGCGCCTGGGTACAGGGTCCGTACGTCTACCTCGGCGCGCGCGGCACCGGCGGCACCGACCCGTCCACCTGGTCGAACCAGAACAGCTGGAACCAGCTGTCCACCACCTTCACCACCGGCGCGAACGCCACCAGCGCCACGGTCTACCTGCACGGCTGGTACGGGCAGGGCGCCTACCTCGCGGACGACGTCGCGCTGAACGGCCCGGGCGGCACCTCCACCCCGTCCCCGACGGCGACCCCCACCCGGACGCCGACGCCGACGCCGACCGCGACGCCCACCCAGACGGCCACGCCGACCAGCACCCCGACCACCACCCCGACGCCGACCCCCACCGCCACCCCGACCACGCCGCCGGCCACCGGCCTGCCCGCCCACGTGGTCACCGGCTACTGGCAGAACTTCGACAACGGCTCCACCCCGCAGCGCCTCAGCGACGTGCAGAACGCGTACGACATCATCGCGGTCTCCTTCGCCGACGCCGTGCCGACCCAGACCGGGGCGATCAGCTTCACCCTGGACGCGGGCCTGTCCAAGGCGCTCGGCGGCTACACCGACGCCCAGTTCCGCGCCGACGTCAAGGCCAAGCAGGCGGCCGGCAAAAAGGTCATCCTCTCCATCGGCGGCCAGAACGGCGCGATCACCGTCGGCGACGCCACCGCGGGCGCCAACTTCGCCAACAGCGCCTACGCGATCCTCAAGGACTACGGCTTCGACGGCATCGACGTCGACCTGGAGAACGGCGTCCAGGCCGGTCCGCTCGGCAACGCGCTCCACGCCCTGCAGGCCAAGGTCGGCCCCGGCTTCGTGCTGACCATGGCTCCCGAGACCATCGGGATGTACAGCACCTCCGGCGCCTACTTCCAACTGGCGCTGAACACCAAGGACATCCTGACCGTCGTCAACACCCAGTTCTACAACTCGGGCGGCATGAACGGCTGCGACGGCAAGGTCTACAACCAGGGCACCATCGACTTCATCACCTCGCAGGTGTGCACCCACATCCAGGGCGGCCTGCGGCCCGACCAGGTCGGCATCGGCGTCCCCGCCTCGACCAGGGCGGCCGGCGGCGGCTACGTCGACCCGTCGGTGGTGAACAACGCGCTGAACTGCCTGGCCACCGGCAACACCTGCGGCAGCTTCGTGCCGCCGGCCAAGTGGCCGACCATCCGGGGCGCGATGACCTGGTCCACCAACTGGGACGCCAACAACGGCAACGCCTTCTCCACCACGGTCGGCGCGTTCGTCCACAAGATGCCCTGAGCCCCTCCGGGATCCGACCAGCCCCGGGGGGGGGGGGGCCGCGGGGGGGGGGGGGGGGGGGGTGTAGGGCCCGCCCCCCAGGCTTGCGCCTCGCCGGGCTCGTCCCTCC
>NZ_JBVHXY010000032.1:27013-44207 GCF_055569215.1 Kitasatospora sp. NPDC029312
CCAAAAAGGGAACCTCTTCCCCACGCGTTGTGGGGGGGTCCCCCAAAAGGACCCCCGACCCTCCTGGGTCCCCCCCCCCCCCTTGTCCCCCCTCTCCTGGGGGGGGGGGCGCCCCCCCGGCGGCGGGCCCGCCGCACCGGTTCCGGTCCGGCGGGCCGGTCCGCTCCCCCGGCTACCGAGCCAGGACCGCGATGAGGGCGCCGAGGAGCAGGAACGGGCCCACCGGGACGTCGAGTCCGCGCACCCTGCGGCGCCTGGCCAGTGCGGCGGCGGCCCGCAGGGTGCCCCAGAGACCGGCCAGCACCACCGCGGCGAACAGCCCGCCGAACGCCACGGCCCAGCCGTACCAGCCGAGCAGCCCGCCCAGGGCGAACCCGAGCGGGGAGTCGCCGGGCCCCAACGCCCCTGCCCAGACAGCGAGTTCGAGCAGCACGCCGACGGCCAGGGCGGCCAGCAGACAGCGCAGCAGCACCTCCGGGCGCCCCTCGACCAGGGCCGCCACCGTCAGCAGCACGGCCACTCCGGCGAGCAGGGCCAGATTCAGCCGGTGCGGCAGCCGGCGGACCCGCCCGTCCACGAAGCCCAGCGCCACACCGAGCGCGCCCGCCCAGCCCAGCGCGAGCGCCGGCGCCTGCGCCCCGTCCGCCGCGTACGCCACCGCCACCGCGACCGCCGCCGCGACCGCCTCCACCACCCCGGCGCCCGCGCCCAGCCGGCTCCGGCAGCCAAGGCAGCGCCCGGTCGGCGGCAGCAGCCGCACCGCGCGCCCGCACGACGGGCAGGCCGCGCACCAGGGTTCGCCCTCCGGCACGGCGAAGTAGACGATCAGCCCGCGCAGCGGCGGAGCCGCCAGGAGTCCGACCAGCACCGCCGCGGCCACGACCGGTACCACCGGCGCACCCCCTCCTCGATACGACGCACCGGCCACATCATCCCCCGCACGGGGTGTGCCGTCCGTCTCGTTCCGAACCGGAGCGGGCGCCCGTTCTCGCAATACGGGAGCATTCCGGACCACCCGGGGCACCGGTTCGGAAGGCCGCCGAATGCTCCGGCCTGCCGATCCAAGGACGCCGCGCGGGGCGCCTCCGCCACCCTCCCGCGACCCCCGGCGCGGGGCCCCCGGGTGCCCCTAAAGTAGGCAGGCATGCAGGTCATCCAGTCCAGCAAGCTCGCCAACGTCTGTTACGACATCCGCGGCCCGGTGCTCGACGAGGCGATGCGGCTGGAGGAACAAGGCCACCGCATCCTCAAGCTCAACACCGGCAACCCGGCCCTCTTCGGCTTCGAGGCCCCCCCGGAGATCCTCCAGGACATCCTGCGCAACCTCGCGAACGCGCACGGGTACGGCGACTCCAAGGGCCTGCTGTCGGCCCGCCGCGCGGTGGTCATGCACTACGAGGAGCGCGGCCTGCACGGGCTCTCCGTCGACGACGTCTTCCTCGGCAACGGCGTCTCCGAGCTGATCCAGCTGGCCATGACGGCACTGCTGGACGACGGCGACGAGGTGCTCGTCCCGGCGCCGGACTACCCGCTGTGGACCGCCTCGGTCTCGCTGGCCGGCGGCACCGCGGTGCACTACCGCTGCGACGAGCAGGCCGAGTGGTACCCGGACCTCGCCGACATCGAGGCCAAGGTCACCGACCGGACCAGGGCGATCGTGGTGATCAACCCGAACAACCCGACCGGAGCGGTCTACCCGCGCGAGGTGCTGGAGGGCATCGCCGAGATCGCCCGCCGGCACCAGCTGGTGGTCTACGCGGACGAGATCTACGACAAGATCCTCTACGACGACGCCGAGCACATCCCGCTGGCGACCCTGGCCCCGGACCTCTTCTGCGTCACCTTCAACGGACTGTCCAAGGCGTACCGGGTCGCGGGCTTCCGCTCCGGCTGGATGGTGCTCTCCGGCGACCGGCACCGCGCCCACAGCTACGTCGAGGGCCTGAACGTGCTGGCCTCGATGCGGCTGTGCGCCAACATGCCCGCCCAGCACGCGGTGGCCGCCGCGCTCGGCGGCCGGCAGTCGATCCGCGACCTGGTGCTGCCCGGCGGCCGGCTGCTCGCCTCCCGCGACGCGGCGTACGAGCTGCTGAACCGGATCCCAGGGGTGAGCTGCGTCAAGCCCAAGGGCGCGCTGTACGCCTTCCCTCGGCTCGATCCCAAGGTCTACAAGATCAAGGACGACGCCCGGATGGTGCTGGACCTGCTGCGCTCCCAGCGCATCCTGCTGGTCCAGGGCACCGGCTTCAACTGGCCCGAGCCCGACCACTTCCGGCTGGTCACCCTGCCCCGGCCGGAGGAGATCACCGACGCGGTGACCAGGATCGGCGACTTCCTCAGCGGCTACACCCAGCCGTGAGCCCTCCGGTGGAAGGGAGCTGAAGGGCGCGACGGCCGAGGGGCTGAAGGGCACGGCGGCCGGGGCCCTGACCGGAGCCGGGAAACACTACGGCCGGAGTCCCGGCCCGGGCGGTCTCCTTGGTCGGGGAAAGACCGTCCGGTGGAACTCCGGCCGTCCTGTCACTCGGCGGGCGCGCGGTTCGTGCCGCGCGCCCACCTCTCGCTCGGCTGAGGCTCAGCCGAGGCGCGCGACGAGGCTCCGGTACTCGTCCCACAGCTCCTTCGGGGTGTGGTCGCCGAACAGTTCCAGGTGGGCCGGCACCAGCGCGGCCTCCTGGCGCCAGATGTCGGTGTCCACGGTGAAGAGCAGGTCGAGGTCCTCCTCGGACAGCTTCAGGTCACCGAGGTCGAAGCCCTCGACCGTCGGCAGCACGCCGATCGGGGTCTCGACGCCCTCGCCGGTGCCCTCCAGGCGCTCGACGATCCACTTGAGCACGCGGCTGTTCTCGCCGTAGCCGGGCCAGACGAACTGGCCCTCGCTGTTCTTGCGGAACCAGTTCACGTAGTAGATCTTCGGCAGCTTGGCGGGGTCGGCCTGGGCGCCGATCTTCAGCCAGTGGGCGAAGTAGTCGCCCATGTTGTAGCCGCAGAACGGCAGCATCGCGAACGGGTCGCGGCGCAGCTCGCCGACGGTGCCCTCGGCGGCGGCGGTCTTCTCGGAGGCGATGTTGGCACCGAGGAAGACGCCGTGCTGCCAGTTGAAGGACTCCGTCACCAGCGGAACGGCGGTGGCGCGACGGCCGCCGAACAGGATCGCCGAGATCGGCACGCCCGCCGGGTCCTCCCACTCCGGGGCGATGGTCGGGCACTGCGCGGCCGGGACGGCGAAGCGGGCGTTCGGGTGGGCGGCCGGGGTGCCGGACTCGGGCGTCCAGTCGTTGCCGCGCCAGTCGGTCAGGTGCGCCGGGGGCTCCTCGGTCAGGCCCTCCCACCAGACGTCGCCGTCGTCGGTGAGGGCGACGTTGGTGAAGACGGTGTTGCCCCAGAGCGTGTCGATGGCGTTGGCGTTGGTGTCCACGCCGGTGCCGGGGGCGACGCCGAAGAAGCCGGCCTCGGGGTTGATGGCGTACAGGCGGCCGTCCTCGCCGAAGCGCATCCAGGCGATGTCGTCGCCGATCGTCTCGACCTTCCAGCCGGGGACGGTGGGCTGGAGCATCGCGAGGTTGGTCTTGCCGCAGGCCGACGGGAAGGCGGCCGCGACGTACTTCGGCTCCGACTCGCCGGCGGGGCCCGCCGGCGGGGTGAGCTTCAGGATGAGCATGTGCTCGGCCAGCCAGCCCTCGTCGCGGGCCATGGTCGAGGCGATGCGCAGCGCGTAGCACTTCTTGCCGAGCAGGGCGTTGCCGCCGTAGCCGGAGCCGAAGGACCAGATCTCGCGGGCCTCCGGGAAGTGCGAGATGTACTTGGTGCTGTTGCACGGCCACGGCACGTCCGCCTGGCCCTCGGCCAGCGGGGCGCCGACGGTGTGCACGGCCTTGACGAAGTCCCCGTCCTCGCCCAGCTGGTCGAGCACGGCCTGGCCCATGCGGGTCATCACCCGCATCGACACCGCGACGTAGGCGGAGTCGGTGATCTCGACGCCGTACGCGGCCAGCGGGGAGCCGACCGGCCCCATCGAGAAGGGCACGACGTACATCGTGCGGCCCTTCATCGCGCCGCGGAACAGGCCCTGCTCGCCCTGGAAGATCTCCCGCATCTCGGCGGGGGCCTTCCAGTGGTTGGTCGGGCCGGCGTCCTTCTCCTGCTCGGAGCAGATGAAGGTGCGGTCCTCCACGCGCGCCACGTCCGAGGGGTCCGAGGCGGCGTAGTAGGAGTTGGGGCGCTTCTCCTCGTTGAGCTTCTTGAAGGTTCCCTGAGCCACCAGCAGGTCCGCGAGGCGCTGGTACTCCTCGTCCGAGCCGTCACACCACTCGATGCGGTCCGGCTGGGTGAGCTCTGCGATCTCGCTCACCCAAGCGAGCAGCTGCTTGTGGCGGGTGGGCGCGGATGCGCTGAGAGCAGAGATCTCGTACGACACGATCGCTCCGTTTCACGCCGTCCCGGCGGGGAGACGGCGTTGCGGGGGTCTGAGGGTCTTTGCAGCGTAGCCCCGACAGGAGGGCCCAAACGCGGCGCACCGTCGAAATTGACGCATCTTTTACTACAGTAAGTATGACTACCGGCCAGTAATAGGTCACTCTCGGCCGAGCCGGAGTGCGCGGCGCCACACTGCAAACACTCCAAAACGTCCAACAGTGATGATCACCATTTCATTACGCACCAGTAACCTACGCACCCGTAGGTCGCAGGTAGCATGCTGCGCATGACTGCTGCCGCGCTCAGCGAGCGCCTCGCGGAGGGCCCTGCCGGGATCAGGGAGAGCAAGCCGAAGTGGCGCGGCTGGCTGCACGCCGGGATGTTCCCCGCCACCGTCGCCGCCGGGATCGTGCTGATCTGCCTGGCCGACTCGACGCCCGCCAGGATCGCCTGCGCGATCTACTCGGTCAGCGCCTGGCTGCTGTTCGGGGTCAGCGCGGTCTACCACCGCTTCAACTGGGGACCGCGCGGGGACGCCGTGCTCCGCCGGCTGGACCACGCGAACATCTTCCTGATCATCGCGGGCACCTACACGCCGTTCACGATCCTGCTGCTCCGCGGCGACAGCCGACAGATACTGCTCTGGGCGGTCTGGGGCGGGGCACTCGCCGGGATCGCCTTCCGGGTGTTCTGGGTCGGCGCGCCGCGCTGGCTGTACACGCCGGTGTACATCGCGCTGGGCTGGGCCGCCGCGTTCTTCCTCCCGGACTTCCTGCGCGCCGGCGGCGTCGCCGTCCTGGTGCTGATGATCGTCGGCGGGGTGCTCTACAGCGTCGGCGGCGTGGTGTACGGGCTCAAGCGGCCCGATCCGTCACCGCGCTGGTTCGGCTTCCACGAGGTGTTCCACGCCTTCACCCTCGGAGCCTTCATCGTGCAGTACGTCGGCGTCTCACTGGTGGCGTACAGCACGGCCGGCTGAACCCGGCGCGCCGCGACGGGCGGTCGTACGGTCCACGGACCGGACGGCCGCCCGTTCCGCCGTCCAGGGCCGCTCGTACGGAGCGCGGCTCTGCGGACGGCGCGGGTACGACGGACGGTCCCCGACGCCGGGCTCCGGCGTCCCGGCCTGCGCGGACCCGGTCCGGCCGGACCCGGCCTCGCGCGCCTGCCGCGCGTCCAGCGCCTCGCGCGCCCGGCGGCAGCGCTCGCAGTGCGCCGCGTCCGGGGCGCCACGCAGCGGACGGTGCCCGGCCGGGGAGGGCTGCCGGTGCAGGGCCCGCCAGCGGCGGCCGACGTACGCCATGAGCAGCAGCACCTCGGCTCCGGCGACCCCGAGGACCAGGGGAGCGCCGTTGACCAGATAGGCCGCGACCACGGCCAGCGCGGAGCCCACTCCCACGGCCGCGGCCCACATCTGGGCACCCGCACGCCTGTCGTCGCTGTCGGCCACTTCGGCTTCCCCTTTCCCGGCGCCCGGCTCGTGGTCGGCTCCTGCCGCCCCACCTCTTCTGCGCTCCCGGCACGCGTCGGCCAGCACTGACCGATAGCCACATGGTATCTACCGTCAGTCACCCGAAGCCTCCCCCAGGCGGCGAACGACAGATCAACGTTGCGTCAATTCCGCGTGCAGAGGAAGCACTTCCGCGACACATCACGGAGTGCACCCGGCCCAGGCACAGCACTACCGTGCAAAACCGAACTGACGGTAACCACCTTTCGATGGTTACCGTCAGTTGATGGTTGTTGCCGGCTTTGGGCCGCGGCCCCTGCCGAGAGTCCCCCGGGGTAGGCCGCCATGCCCGCCGCTCGCCGCCGCCATGGTCTCGCCGTCCACCTTCTTCCGCTACTTCGCCGCCAAGGAGGACCTCGTCCTCACCGACGAGCACGACCCGGCGATGACCTCGGTCCCGCTGTCCCGGGGAAGCACCGGGCTCGTGGGACGAGCGGGGCCCGGCCTGTTCGGCCGGACCCCGCCCGGTGTCAGCGGGTGCCCCGCCGGCGCCGCAGGACGACGCCCGTACCCACCAGCGCGGTGACGCCCAGGGCCGCGGCCGCCGTCACGGCCGGCAGCTCGGAGCCCGTACCCGCCGCCGCGTCCGGTGCCGGCGCCGCGTCCACCTGGTAGCCGCCGCCCTCGCCCGCCCGGTCGTACGCCGAGCCGGGCAGCTTGTCCCCGTACCGCTGGTGCACCAGCCGCTGGTACGCGGCCAGGGACACGCCGCCCGCGCCCACCGAGCGCGTCGCCTCCTCGTCCAGGGGCAGCACCCGGCCGTCGCGCAGCACGTACCAGGCGTTGACCTGCGGCTCCCGGAACGCGGTGCCGCCGCTGCCGGCCCCCTTCGCCGCGTAGTCGCTCTCGTCCCCGCCGGAGGCGATGTTGACCACGCGCCAGGTGTCGCCCTGGCGGACCGTCCAGACCGAGGCGGTCTGCCCGTCCGCCGCGACCACCTTGCTCGCCGTGAACTCCGCCTTCGCCACCGGCGCGCCCGGGGTGCCGGCCACGAAGCCCGCGTCCAGGGTGTAGACCGGCACGGTGTCCCCGGCCAGCCGGGGAGCCGCAGCGCTCGCCGCCTTCGCCTCCTCGGCGGCGCCGATGGTCAGCTGCTGGGTCGGCGGGACGCCCTTGCGGGCGAAGAAGTGGCCCACCTGGTCGAGCACCGACGGATCCTGGACGGCTCCGCGGGCCCGGGCCAGGTCGGCTGCGGGCACCGGTTCGGGGGCGCCGGCCGCGCTGCCGGCGCCCGCGCCGCTCGGGGTGTCGGCCTGCGCGGCCGGGGCGAGCGCCAGCGCGAGGCCGGCGGCGAGCAGGGCGGTGACGGCGGCCCGACGGGCCTTGCTTGACTCGGTCATGGTCGCCCTCACGCGCCGATCCGGTACAGGGAGTGGGTCCACGAGAACGTGTCGTTGTTCACGTAGTACGAGTAGTCCGCCCAGTTGTAGCGGTAGTTGGACGGCCACGGGTCGCCCCAGTAGACCCAGTTGTTACCGGTGTCGTAGCCGTACACGACGTGCATGTGCCCGCCGCCCGAACTCCACTGGATGCGGGTCTCGATCGGCCGGTTCGCGTTCACCTCGGACTGCACGGTGCTGTAGCGCAGGTAGCCGGTGACGTACGAGCCCGGGTTGATGCCCACCCAGTCCAGGCCGTTCTGCACATCGGCCAGCGACGCCTGGCTGTTGGGGCAGCTGGAGTCGGTCGCACGGCCGAACGCGGCGTTGCAGAACTGGTTCTGGCTGTAGTTGTAGCCGAACCAGGTGGCGATGGTGTTGCCGCTCGCCGCCCAGCACCAGTTGGTCTGCTGTTGCTGCTGCATGGTGATGTTGAGCTTCTTGTACGTGCCGGCCAGGTCGGCCGTGCTGCCGGGTGCGGCCGCCGGGCGGACCTGGGCCGGGGCCCGGTCCGCTGTGGGGGCGGCGACCGCGGGGGTGGACACTGCGGCGGTCAGCGCCGGGCCCAGCACGCCCAGGGCGAGCAGGGAGACCGCGCGACGCAGTCGTATCCGTGGAACTGGCATGGGGGATGCCTCCTTGCACAAGCGTTGCGAACTGCTGTGGGGGGCGCGGTCCGGATCGCGCCCCGAGCATCGCGCCGCTGCCGCAGACACGTCAACGGCCGTGGCACCAGTACTGGTTGGGTGTGAATGGAGCGGCCCGGCTGTGAACACCGGCCGGGAAACCACAGCGCCACCTGCCCGAACCGGTGACAAACCGGCCCAGGGATGTGAATATTCACGGTCAAAACCCGGACCCGCCGTCCAGGAGGCCGACATCCACCGGAGCGACCCCGCCGACCTCGCCGCCGCCCTGCGCACCGGCCCGTTCCACCTCGCCCTGCGCACTGCAATCACCGCCCGCGGCCTCGCCCTGCACCGCGTCCGCCGCCACCTCGCGCTGCGCGGCGTCCACGTCGGGGTCACCAGCCTCAGCTACTGGCAGCAGGGCCGCCGCCGACCGGAACGGCCCGAATCACTGCGCGCCGTCGCCGCCCTGGAAGAAGTCCTCGACCTGCCCGAACACTCCCTCACCCGACTGCTCGGCCCCCGCCGTGCCGCCGTCGCCGCCGCCGGACCACCCGTGCGCCCCTACCGCGACCTGATCTCCCCGCCCACCGCCGTCGACGACCTGCTCGCCACCCTCGCCGGCCCCCGCGACACCGGCCTGCACACCATCACCCACATCGAACGCATCCGCGTCGGCCCCGACCGCCAACTCACCCGCCGCGACTCCCAACACGCCCTGCGCGCCCACCGCGACGGCATCGACCGCTACCTCGCCCTCTACCAGGGCGACCCCGGCAGCGACATCACCCGCGTCGGCGTCCGCGCCGAGGAGAACTGCCGCCCCGGCCGCATCCGCCGCGACCACACCCACCACCTGCTCGCCGCCGAACTCCTCCTCGACCGCCGCCTGCGCGCCGGCGACACCCACCTCCTCGGCTACGGCTTCGACGACGCTCCCTCCCCCGAACCGAGCTGCGAATACGTCCGCGGCTTCAACTCCGGCGCAGGCCAGTACGTCCTCCAGATCACCTTCCACCCCGCCGCCCTGCCCGTCCGCTGCCACCGCATCGCCCTGCACTCGCCGGGCGAAGCGCCCTACGAGACGGAGGAACTGACCCTCGACGGGCACCGCTGCGTCCACCTGGTGGCGACGGCGATACGGCCCTGCATCCTGGGGATCAGGTGGGACTGGGAGTGACGGAGATCTGTGGACAGGGTGTCGCCACGCGCCGGGACCGCCTCATCCCCGCCGGCCCCGCAACGTGACTCCCCCGCTGCCGGTGACGACGGCCGCGATGTTGTCCAGCGAGGGCCCACCGCGCCCGTTCAGGTACTTGGTGTGCGCGTCGACGGGGTTGCCGCGGCTCCAGTCGTCGACGGTGAAGCGGTTCGCGCCGAAGCGCCTGCTCGACGGATCCCGTCCGTACCAGCGCTCGTCCGGGTCGATGCCGAACTTCGACGGAGCGTGCGTCACCACGTCGTTGTCGGCGGCGCCGACCCAGACGTGGCCGGGCGGCAGCCTGAGGTCGGCGGCCCTGTCCACGCCGACGCCCGGGCTGCCGACGAACACCACGTCGTCCGGCGGCGCGTGGCGGGACCCGGGCTGGGTGGCGAGCCTGGTGGCCCGGCCCACCAGGTACGAGCCGTAGCTGTGCCCGGCCGAGGTGAGGTGCGGAGGTCGATCGCCTTCGTGGCTCGCCCGTACGCCGCTCAGGAACCTCGCGTAGGCCGGAGCACCGTCCTTGGCCGCCTTCGTCGAGGCAGCACCGAAGTCCATCCCCGGCGAGTCGTACCCGAGCCAGACGATCGAGGCGACGGAGTGGCCGGCCGGGGCCCTGCCGCTCGCGGCGCGGTAGAGGTTCAGCGCGTTCTCCGCCTCGTTGGTCCCGTCGTTCGGCCCCGGCCCGAGGCTCGCCGTGGTGGTGGTGATGCCCGGCACGTAGGCGCAGACGTCGGTGGCGGTCTCCGGATTCCCGAAGGAGAGGATCGCCCGGCCCCGGCCCTCGCTGCCGAGACCGAGCAGGTAGACCGGCGGTTCCCCCCTGTGCTGCGAGAGGCGCGCGTCGATGGGCCCATAGCGGGCGAGCAGCTCCTTCTCGCTGGAACTCAGCTCCTGCGGATCCTTCTGCCTGATCCGCTTCATCAGGTTCCGGAGGTGCTCGCGGTTCACCGCGTCCCGCACCTGCGCCGGAATGCCGTCGAGATTGCCGAGCACCTCGGGGTGGTGGCTGAGGAACCACTGCCGCCCCTGCGGGCCGAGCCCCTTCCACCAGGCGTTGACCTCCGCCGGGTCGGCGTCCTTGCCGGGCAGGTCCCGCTGCCACAGCGGGTTGCCGGCATCGCCGAACCGGTCCGGGTACGCATCGGCGTCGGCCGTCCGTTCGTCCAGGCCCGACGCGTCCTCGGCGCGCTCCGCGAACCTGTCCAGCGCGCCGGCCAGCCTGGTGTCGGCGTCAGCCGCGTCGGCGAGTGCCTTGCCGATCCGGCGGCTGATCTCTTCGGCGGCCGCCTGCTGTCCGGCCTCCCAGTCGGGGGCCTGGAACGGGTTGGTCGACGCGGGGCGGCTCACCGCGCCGCTGTCGCTGACCGAGAAGCCCTTGGTCCGGGCGTCGGCCAGCGCCTGGGTGAGCCGGCCCTGGGCGAGCGTCACGGCATCGGCGCAGTCGCGGATCTGCTTGCCGATGAGGCCGAGCTCGGTCACCGCCGCGCGGATCTTGCCGGTGATGCCGTCCAGCACCGGGGTCGCCGCGGCGGCCGCCGGGCCGGTCCACCCGGATCCGTGGACCCGGTCGGCGGTCCCGCTCCTCCAGTCCGTGGAGTGCTGGGACATCGCCGTGGCCAGCGCGTCGTACGCGTCCGCCGCCGCGTGGAGGTCCGCCGGTTCGGCGGTCCGCAGACTCGCGATGTCCATGCCCTGCTTACCCCCTTGGTGACTTTTTGCGTTCATCCCGACACCCACCGCTACCATAGCGGCTGCCGCCGACACGGGTGCCAGGGGAGGAGCAGGGGAGAAGATGGGGCAGGATCCGGAATTCACCGTCAGGCCCGGCGAGTTGACCGCCGCCGGGAACAACGCCGTGGCAGTGGCGGGGAAGGTCCCGGACGAGACGGCGAGGCTGGCGGAGCCCAGCGGCAAGGCGGCCGGGAGCCTTCCGGGGTGGCGGAGCGGGGCGGCGCTACGGAGGTGCGGCGCCGCCTGGAAGGCGGTGCTGGACGGCCTCGCGGCTGACCTGGAGTCGGCCGGGGGCAACCTCATCACCTGCGCGCAGACCTACCGGGACGCCGACCGCCCACCGCCGCCGGCCCGGGCCACCGCCACCGCCACCGCCACCGCCACCGCCACCGATCCCTTCGACACCACGGTGGTGGGGTGACCGGCGGCCGCCCGGCCGAGGACGCGTGATCCGCCTACCCGGGGAGGAAGTCCAGGACCACCGCGTCGTCCACGGGCCGGTACCCGATCTGCTGGTAGACCGAGTTGCTGGTCGGATTGGACAGGTCCGTGTAGAGCAGCACCTCCTCCGCCCCCAGCGCGAGCATGTGCGCGCTGGCGGCGGCCGTGACGGCGCCGGCGTAGCCGCGACGGCGGTGTTCCGCGGGGGTGTAGACGGGCCCGATACGGGACATCCCGGCGAGGACGGGGCTCGCTCCGGCCAGGGAGACGGGCCGGCCACCGGCCTCCCAGAGGTGGAACCCGCCGTGCGCGATCTTGTTGTCGACGGCCTTCGGCACGTCGATCCTCGGCACGGTGACCTCGGACAGGAACCCGTGGTACCAGCGGATCGCCAACTCACGGTCGGCCGGCCCGGCGAGCCGGTGGCGGCCGGCCGGGGGCCGCGGCGGCCCGGTCAACTCGCCGAGGCGGTAGAGCCGTTCACGGACCCGTACGGTCTGCGTGGCGCCGGTGGCGGCGGTCCAGGCCGCGCCGAAGGCGTGGGCCTCCTCGGCTCCGCCGCCGACCGCGGTCACCTCGGTGAACCCGCTGCCGGCCTCGGCCAGGCGCACCGCCAGCTCGGCGGCCGCGGCGGGCGGCATGGCGGAGAGCCGGGGCGGGAAGGGCGGCGTCTGGAGGAAGGCGCCCTCGACGGGGGCGCCTTCCCCGTTCCGCCACCACCCGAAGACCGGCGGGCGGTTTCCGAAAGCGTCGAGCCCGGCTTCGGCGAGCCGGTGGGCGATGGTGATCAGGACGGTGTTCTCGGCCGGCCGGGCGGCGAGCAGGCCGCCGGCCTGCTCGCGGAATTCACCGAGCGAGGTGCTGAGAGTCCAGGTCATGAGCCATTCTCACCCCGGCCGGCCGGCGCCCGCCAACGATCGTCCGCCCACCGGAGGGGCCACTTTCACTCGACCGCCACCCCGAGCCGCTCGCCGAGCGCCGCCGGGTCCGTGGTCGGCGCGTCGCAGGCGAAGTGCCGGCACACGTACGCGGCGGGTGCCCCGTCGACCAGCGGCCGGTCGGCCAGCAGCGGCACCTCGGTGTCGCCCGGCTCCCCCACCGCGACGACGGCCCCCGGTGCCGTCCCCAGCAGCGCGGCCCGCCGCAGCGCGGCGGTGGCCCGGTCCCCGGTGGGGCCGACGACGGCGACCTCACGCGGTCCGTCCATCAGCGCCTCCGCGACGGCCAGCCCCCAGCCGATGAACCGCGGGGCCCGCCCGGCGAGCGCGCCGACGATGCCGAGGGCGCGCTCGGCGGCCGTGCGGTGCCGGTCGGAGCCGGTGTACGCGGCGTACGTCAGCAGGGCCCCGGCGGCGGCGGTCCAGCCGGAGGGGGTGGCGTTGTCGGTCGGGTCCTGCGGGCGGCGGATGAGTTCCTCGGCGTCGTCGGCGGTGTCGTACAACGCGCCGGAGGCCTCGTCGGTGAAGTGCTTGAGCACGGTGTCGAGCAGCCCGCCGGCCAGTTCGAGCCAGGAGGCGTCGCCGGTGACGGCGTACAGCGCGAGGAAGCCCTCGGCGGTGTCGGCGTAGTCCTCCAGGACGGCCGCGTTGCCGCCCGCCCGGCCGTCCCGGGAGGTGCGCAGCAGCCGCCCGTCGGAGGTGAGGTGGACGGCGAGCAGCAGGTCGGCGGCGCGTTCGGCGGCGTCGACCAGGTCGGGGCGGTCCAGCAGGGCGCCGGTCTCGGCGAGCGCGGCGATGGCGAGGCCGTTCCAGGCGGCGACCACCTTGTCGTCCCGGGCCGGGGCGGGCCGCGCCGACCGTGCCTCGAGCAGCCGCGCGCGGATGGTCTCGTACTCGGTGAAGTCCTCGGGTTCGACGAGGAGTTGGAGCACCGAGGTGCCGTGTTCGAAGGTGCCGTCGGCGGTGACGGTGAACAGCCGGGCGGCGGTGGCCGCGTCGGCCGGGCCGAGCAGGTCGACCAACTGGCCGGGCTCCCACACGTAGTAGGCGCCCTCGGCGGTGGTGCCGGTCTCCTCGTCCAGGCTGTCGGCGTCCAGCGCGGAGGCGAACGCGCCCTCGGGCGTGCGGAGTTCACGCAGCAGGAAGTCCGCGGTGGACAGTGCGACCCGCCGGGCGAGTCCGGAGCCGGTGGCCCGCCATAGGTGCAGGTAGGCGCGCAGCAGCAGGGCGTTGTCGTAGAGCATCTTCTCGAAGTGCGGCACCACCCAGCCGGCGTCCACCGAGTACCGGGCGAAGCCGCCGCCGAGCTGGTCGTGGATGCCGCCGCGGGCCATCGCCTCGGCGGTGCGGACGGCCATCTCCAGGGCCGCCTCGGAGCCGGTCCGGGCGTGGTGGCGCAGCAGGAACTCGATCACCATGGCCGGGGGGAACTTGGGCGCCCCGCCGAAGCCGCCGCGGTTCTGGTCGAACTCGCGGCTGAGGGCGACCAGCGCCTGGTGCAGGTCGGCCTCGCCGGGCGGGTGGTGGGCGCCGGCCGAGTAGACGGCGGCCCGGTCGGCCAGCTCCGCCCGGATCCGTCCGGCGACCTCGCCGACCTCCTGCCGCCGGTCCCGCCAGGCGGCGTGCACGCCTTCCAGCACCTGCCGGAAGGACGGCATCCCGTGCCGGGGCTGCGGCGGGAAGTACGTGCCGAAGTAGAACGGCTCCTTCTCCGACGTCAGGAACACCGTCATCGGCCAACCGCCCTGCCCGGTCGCCGCCTGCACGGCCTCCATGTAGACGGCGTCGACGTCGGGCCGCTCCTCCCGGTCCACCTTGACCGCGACGAACCGCTCGTTCAGGTACCCGGCGAGCCCGGCGTCCTCGAAGCTCTCGTGTGCCATCACATGGCACCAGTGGCAGGCGGCGTACCCCACACTCAGCAGGACCGGCACCCCCCGCCGCTCCGCCTCCGCGAAGGCCTCGGGCCCCCACGGCCACCAGTCGACCGGGTTCTCGGCATGCTGCAGCAGGTACGGCGAGGTCGCGTCCGCGAGACGGTTCGGCATGCGCCCATCCTCCCGCATCGGAGGCGGGAGGACGGGCCACGGCGCGTGGGCAGGACGCGTCGGCCCGGCAGGACGCCTCGGCGCCGCAGCCATTCAGCCCCGCAGAACCCATCGGTCCGGCGCGGCGGCTCCCCGCCGCCGGCCGGGCCCCGGGATCACTCCTTGGGAGCCTCCGGCTCCTCCGTGAAGTCGACCTTCTTGAACTGCCGGTTCATCGACTTGGCCAGGAACCAGGTCGCCACGCCGAGCGCGGCGAAGACGACGAAGCCGAGGAGACCGGGGGTGACCTTGGCGTCGTCGACGGCGAGGTCAGCGGCGAGGTGGACGAGGTTCACGGGCGCACTCATATCTCTATGGTGGCCCGGCTCACGGCGAGCCGGGCCGTCGGGGGGTGGTTCAGTCGCGCGTGTCGGCGGCCTCGGCCACCAGGGTGGGGGTGCGCAGGCCGGCGAACAGGTCGTCCTCCGGCAGGTCCACGTCGATCAGGGTACGGGCGAGCTCGTAGTCCTCGGTGGGCCAGACCTCCCGCTGGACCTCCAGCGGGACGCGGAACCACGGCCCGTCGGGGTCGATCTGGGTGGCGTGGGCGATCAGCGCGCGGTCGCGGGTCGGGAACCAGTCGTCGCAGCGCACCCGGGTGGTGATCTCGCGCTCCTTGCGGCCGCTCTTCTCCCAGCCGGCGATCCACTCGCCGTACGGGGAGTCGAGGCCGTGCTCGGTGAGGTACTGGTGCAGCGCCCGGATGCGGCCCATCGGGAAGCCGTGGTTGTAGTAGAGCTTCAGCGGCTGCCAGGGGTCGCCGGCCCCGGGGTATGCGTCCGGGTCACCGGCGGCGTCGAAGGCCAGCATGGTGATCTTGTGGGTCATGATGTGGTCCGGGTGCGGGTAGCCGCCGTTCTCGTCGTAGGTCGTGATGACCTGCGGCTTGAACTCGCGGATCAGCCGGACCAGCGGCTCGGCCGCCTCCTTGACGTCCTGCAGGGCGAAGCAGCCCTCGGGCAGCGGCGGCAGCGGGTCCCCCTCCGGCAGACCGGAGTCGACGAAGCCCAGCCACGCCTGCTTGACGCCGAGGATCGCCCGCGCCTCGTCCATCTCCTTGCGCCGGACCTCGTGGATGTTCTCCTCGACGTACGGGTCCCCCTGGAGCTTGGGGTTGAGGACCGACCCGCGCTCGCCCCCCGTGCAGGTGGCCACGAGCACGTCCACGCCCTGGTCGACGTACATGGCCATGGTGGCCGCGCCCTTGCTGGACTCGTCGTCCGGGTGGGCGTGCACCGCCATCAGTCGCAACTGCTCACTCAACGCCTTGCGTTCCTTCCACATCGTCGGGCGTCCCGCGAAGTCCCGGTCTGCCCACCGTACGAACCGCTCACGCGGGACCGCGTCGCCGCAAGGCCGACCCCCGGCCGGATGGCCGGCGCGGCCGAGCCCCGCCCCGCCGGACCGGCCGCGGGCGTGTCCCTCCTATAGTGACGGTCTGGAGGAGCGCCGCATTCCCCCGCACCCCCCGCGCGGCCCCTCCCCCCGGGAAAGGACGAAGCCCGATGACTGCACCGAGCACCGCCGCCCAGCTGCCCGAGGGCCGCTACGGCCGGAGCGGCGACAGCGAGTCGGACCGCCGCCTGAAGGTGGTCGGCGCGGTCTGCGGCGTGCTCGGGCTGGGGCTGATCGCCTGGCTGGGCGGCTCCTACCTGCTGCGCGAGTCGAAGATCAACGGCTCGGTGCCGACCTTCCAGGTGCTGTCCGACTCCGAGGTCCGACTGCACCTGACCGTGAGCAAGGACGACGGGACGGCGGGCACCTGCACGGTCCGTTCGCAGGGCGACGACCACGCGGTGGTCGGGGTGGCGGACTTCCCCGTCCCGGCGGCCGGCTCGAGCTACGAGGCCACCGTCACCCTGCGCACCACCGCCCGCGGCACCACCGCCGAGCTGCTGGGCTGCACCCCGGCGAAGTAAGCCGCGCGGCGCGCCGGTGACGCCGCCGCGCCACGCCCGGCGAAGGTGGCGGAACGGCGGCGGTAGGCATATTCGTCCGGCGGAACGGGCATCCGTAGGTGGTCTCCCACCCGGTTCCTGTCCACCGTGGCGTCACGCGGTCGTCAATGACGCGCCGACGCCTCTCCCGCCCGTCGGCGGGACTTGTTAGGCTCGTGGTTTCGCCCCTTCCGCACCGGATGGTACGGGAGCGGGCGTTGCTTTGTAGTTAAGACCGAAATTCACCGACCGATCCTGCTGACGACTCACACCCTCAGCACAGCCCCCAGCACCTACGAGGAGCACCTGTGACCCAGACCAGTGAGAACGTGACCTGGCTCACTCAGGCCGGCTACGACCAGCTCAAGGCCGAGCTGGATCACCTGACCGGGCCCTGGCGCATCGAGATCGCCCAGAAGATCGAGGCGGCGCGCGAGGAGGGCGACCTCAAGGAGAACGCCGGCTACCACGCGGCGAAGGAGGAGCAGGGCAAGTACGAGCTGCGCATCCGCCAGCTGACCCAGCTGCTGGAGCGCGCGAAGGTCGGCGAGGCCCCGGCCGACTCGGGTGTGGTGGCCCCGGGCATGATCGTGACGGTCGCCTTCGACGGTGACGAGGACGACCTGATGGAGTTCCTGCTGGCCTCCCGCGAGGTCGCGGGCGCCGCCGACCTGGACGTCTACTCGCCGCAGTCCCCGCTGGGCCGCGCGATCGACGGCAAGAGCATCGGTGACGAGGCCACCTACGAGCTGCCGAACGGCAAGCCGGCCATGGTGAAGATCGTCAAGGTCGTGCCGTACACCGGCTGACCCGCCCCCACGCACTGGCCGAGGGGGGGGGGGGGGGGGGGGGGGGGGGGGGGGGGGGGGGGGGGGGGGGGGGGGGGCCCAGAACCGGCCGCGATAAAGCGGGTGTGGGACCC
>NZ_JBVHXY010000032.1:44217-59023 GCF_055569215.1 Kitasatospora sp. NPDC029312
CTCCCCCCCCCCTCCCCCCCCCCCCCCCCCCTCCACCCCCCCCCCCCCTCCCCCCCCCCCCTCCCCCCCCCTCCTCCCCCCCCCCTCCCCCCCCCCCCCCCCCCCCTCGGGCGTTCCCGCACCCGGCGGCGCGCGCAGGAGCGGGTGCGGCGGCTGTTCACCCCACGGCGGACCGGTACTTGCGCACCGACAGCCAGGAGAACACCGCCGTGATCACCAGTGACCACAGCACCGAGACCAGCGCCGCGTGCTGCATCGGCCAGGCGTCGGGCACCGGCCCGATCTGGTTGCCGAAGAGGTTCCGGCAGGCCTGCACGGTGGCGCTGAACGGGTTCCAGTACGCGACCCCCTGCAGCCAGCCCGGCATCGAGCTGACCGGCACGAAGGCGTTGGACACGAAGGTCAGCGGGAACAGCCAGATCAGCCCGGCCGAGGTGGCCGCCTCGGGGCTGCGCACCGACAGGCCGATCAGCGCGCCGATCCAGGAGAAGGCGTAGCCGAGCAGGAGCAGCAGTCCGAACGCGCCGAGCGCCTTGAGCGCGCCGTCGTGGATCCGCCAGCCGACCAGCAGCGCGACCAGCGCCAGCACGACCACGGTGAAGGCGGTCTGGCACAGGTCCGCGAGGGTGCGGCCGACCAGCACCGCGGAGCGGGCCATCGGCAGCGAGCGGAAGCGGTCCACCAGGCCCTTGGTCATGTCCTCCGCGATGCCGGCCGAGGCGCCGGCGACGGCGAAGGTGACGGTCTGGGCGAAGATGCCGGCCATCAGGAACTGGATGTACGTGTCGGAGCTGGAGCTCGCCCCGGGGATCTTGATCGCCCCGCCCATGACGTACGAGAACAGCAGCACGAACATGACCGGCTGCATGAGCCCGAAGACCACGATCTCGGGGATCCGCGACATCCGGCGCAGGTTCCGCTTGGCGACCACCCAGGAGTCGTGCAGGGTGGCGTTCAGGCCCCGGCGCTGGGCGGGGACCGCCCCGCCGATGGCGTGCTCGGTGGCGGTGCTCATCTCAGCGCTCCGTTCCGGCCGTGACGGCCTGCTGCTCCGGCCCGCCGTCGGCGCCGCCCGTGCCGCGTGATCCCTTGCCGCGGCCCCGGCCGCGGCCCTTGGGGTGCTCGCCGCCGTCCTCCTCGGTCGTCGTTTCCGCGGCGTGGCCGGTGAGGGTGAGGAAGACGTCGTCCAGAGTCGGCCGGCGCAGTCCGATGTCGTCGATCTCGATGCCGCGGCCGTCCAGTTCGCGGATGGCGTCGGCGAGCACCCGGGCGCCGCCGCTGACCGGCACGGTGATCCGCCGGGTGTTCCGCTCCACCGCGGGCTCGCCGAGCGCGTAGCCGGCCAGCGCGGCGACGGCCTCCTGGACCAGGCCCGGGTCGTGCACCACCACCTCGATCCGCTCCCCGCCGATCTGGGCCTTGAGCTGGTCGGCGGTGCCGCGGGCGATCACCCGGCCGTGGTCGACCACCGCGATGTCGTGGGCGAGCCGGTCCGCCTCCTCCAGGTACTGGGTGGTGAGCAGCAGCGTGGTGCCCTGGTCGACCAGGGTCTCGATGACCTCCCAGAGCGCGAGCCGGTTGCGCGGGTCCAGGCCGGTGGTGGGCTCGTCGAGGAACATGACGGGCGGCCGGACCACCAGCGCCGCCGCGAGATCGAGCCGGCGGCGCATGCCGCCGGAGTACGTCTTGGCGGTGCGGTCCTTGGCCTCGGTGAGGTTGAACCACTCCAGCAGCTCCAGCGCGCGGGCCTTCGCCGCGCGGGTGCTCATCTGGTAGAGCTCGCCGACCATCGTGAGGTTCTCGAAGCCGGTCAGGTACTCGTCGACCGCCGCGTACTGGCCGGAGAGCCCGATCAGGCTGCGGACCTCGTTCGGGTTCTTGAGCACGTCGACGCCGGCCACCACCGCGCGGCCGGAGTCGGGGCGGAGCAGGGTGGTGAGGACGCGCACGGTGGTGGTCTTACCGGCGCCGTTCGGGCCGAGCAGCCCGAGCACCGTGCCCTCGGGGACGTCGAGGCTGACGCCGTCCAGGGCTCGCACGTCGCCGAAGGTCTTCACCAGGTTCTCGGCTTGGATGGCTGGCGCCATGGCCTGCCTCATCTCCTCGGACGTAAATGACGCATACGGGGCGCTCTGTCCCACTCTGCCCGGACTCCAGGCACGCGGGCGACTCGGTTCGCGGCCGAGGGCGCAGAACGCGATGTATCGCGAGTTTGGCAATTGCGATACATCGCGTCAAGGGGATTGCGCCGGCGGCTCCCCGTCGCGCTCAGTCGGAGACGACGTACCCCGCGCGCTCAGTCGGAGACCACGTACCCCGCGTCCCGCAACTCGCCGACCACCAGCGCGCAGTGCTCCGGCCCCTTGGTCTCCAGGTGCAGGTCCACCTCGACCTCGGTCAGCCCCAGCTTGGGGTCGGTCCGCACGTGGGCGACGTCCAGCACGTTGGCGTCCACCCTGGTCAGCACGCCCAGCAGCTCCGCCAGCGACCCCGGCCTGTCGGCCAGGCGCACCCGCAGCGACAGGTACCGCCCGGCGGCCGCCAGCCCGTGCCGCAGCACCCGCTGCATCAGCTGGGGGTCGATGTTGCCGCCGGACAACACGGCCACCACCGGGCCCTCGAAGGAGTCCGGCTGTTCCAGCAGCGCCGCGATCGGGGCCGCCCCGGCCGGCTCGACCACCAGCTTCAGCCGCTCCAGACCGAGCAGCAGGGCCCGCGACAGCGCGTCCTCGGAGACGGTGCGGATGCCGTCCGCCAGCGTGTTGACGATCTCGAACGGGATGTCCCCCGGGCGCCCGACCATGATCCCGTCGGCCATGGTGGCGAAGTGCTCCAGCGACATCGGCCGGCCGGCCGCCAGCGACGGCGGGTAGGCGGCCGCGGCCGCCGCCTGCACCCCGACCACCCGGACGTCCGGCCGCAGCGGCTTGACCGCCGCCGCGATCCCGGCCAGCAGTCCGCCGCCGCCCACCCCGACCAGGATGGTGCGCACCTCGGGGCACTGCTCCAGGATCTCCAGCCCGACGGTCGCCTGCCCGGTGACGACGTCCCGGTGGTCGAAGGGGTGGATGAACACCGCACCGGTCGCCTCCGAGTACCGCTGCGCGGCCTGCAGCGCCTCGTCCACCGTGGCGCCGTGCAACCGCACCTCGGCGCCGTACTCACGGGTGGCCGCGACCTTCGGCAGCGGCGCGGCGACCGGCATGAAGACCGTCGAGTGCACCCCCAGCAGCGAGGCCGCCAGCGCCACCCCCTGGGCGTGGTTGCCGGCGCTCGCCGCCACCACCCCGCCGGCCCGCTGCACCGGCGAGAGTCCCGCGATCCGCACGTACGCCCCGCGCAACTTGAACGAGCCGGTGCGCTGCAGGTTCTCGCACTTCAGGTGGACCGGCGAACCGACGAGCCCGGACAGGTGCCGGCTGCCCTCCATCGGCGTCACCCGGGCGACTCCGGCGAGCATCTTCTGGGCCCCGCGGACGTCGTCGAGGGTGATCGGCCAGGTGTGCATGCCGCCAGCCTACGGCCGTCGGCGCCGCCGACCGAGGACGCCGGTGCTGTTCCCGGGCCCGCTCCGCCCGCGTACGCTGCTGCTTCTGAGCCTCTCTCACCGCACGACGATCGTGAGCCGCGATGACGACGACCTCGCCCCAGGCCACCGACCGAATCGAGCCCGTGCACACCCAACTCCAATACCAGCTGGCGGTGTTCGCCCGCCGGATGGAACAGGTCCGGACCTCCGGCGGCGGCGTCGGCGCGCTGGACCGGGCCGCCTACCTGCTGCTCGACCGCCTGGAACGGCACGGACCGGCGAACGTCAAGGCGCTGGCCGAGGCGCTCGGCGTGGACTCCTCCACGGTGACCCGCCAGGTCGCCCCGCTGGTCGCGGCCGGGCTGGTCGGCCGGGTCCAGGACCCGGCCGACCGCCGCGCGGTACGCCTCGCACTGACCCCCGGCGGCTCCGGCCGGCTCGCCGAAGTCCGGGACGGCCGAGCGGAGTTGACCCGCCGACTGACGGCCGACTGGCCGCCCGAGGAGCAGCGGGCGTTCTGCACCCTGCTGGCCCGCTTCAACCGCGCCATGGAGTCGTACACCGCGGACCAGCAGGGGCAGTGACGGGCACGCCCGGTCAGCCCAGAGCCTGCTGGAGGTCGGCCAGCAGGTCGTCGATCGACTCGATGCCGACCGAGACGCGCACCAGGTCGGCCGGCACCTCCAGCGGCGAACCGGCCGCGGAGGCGTGGGTCATCCGGCCCGGGTGCTCGATCAGCGACTCCACGCCGCCCAGGGACTCGCCCAGGGTGAACAGCCGCGCGCGGTTGCAGACCTCGACGGCCGCCTCCTCGCCGTCCGCGACCCGGAACGAGACCATGCCGCCGAAGGCCTTCATCTGCTTGGCGGCGATGTCGTGGCCCGGGTGCTCGGGCAGCCCCGGGTAGAGCACCTGGCTGACCTTGGGGTGGCTCGCGAGCAGCTCGGCGACCTTCTCCGCGTTGGAGCTGTGCCGGTCCATCCGCACGCCCAGCGTCTTGATGCCGCGCAGCACCAGCCAGGCGTCGAACGGCCCGGAGACGGCGCCCATCGCGTTCTGGTGGTACGCGACCTCCTCGCCGAGCCCCGCGTCGGCCAGCACCAGCGCACCGCCGACCACGTCGGAGTGGCCGCCCATGTACTTGGTGGTGGAGTGCACGACCGCGTCCGCGCCGAGGGCGATCGGCTGCTGCAGGTACGGGCTGGCGAAGGTGTTGTCGACCACCAGCAGAGCACCGGCGCCGTGCGCGACCTCGGCCAGCGCGGTCAGGTCGGTGATGCCCAGCAGCGGGTTGGACGGGGTCTCCACCCACACCGCGCGGGTGGTGGGGCGCAGCGCGGCCCGGACGTCGTCCAGGTCCTGGGTGTCGGCGACGGAGAACTCGACGCCCCAGCGGGTCAGCACCTTGGCGAACAGCCGGAAGGTGCCGCCGTAGGCGTCGTTGGGGATCACGATGTGGTCGCCCGGCTTGAGGATGGTCCGCAGCAGGGTGTCCTCGGCGGCCAGGCCGGAGGCGAAGGCGAGGCCGCGGGCGCCGCCCTCCAGCGCCGCGAGGCACTCCTCGAGCGCGGTGCGGGTGGGGTTGGCGCTGCGGCTGTACTCGTAGCCGCCCCGCAGGCCGCCCACCCCGTCCTGCTTGTAGGTGGACACCTGGTAGATCGGCGTGACGACGGCCCCGGTCTGGGGGTCTGCTTCCTGACCCGCGTGGATGGCGAGGGTCTCGAAGCCCTGGGGAAGCTGGTGCTCGGTCATGGCTCCGAGCCTAGTGGCCGTACGCCGGGGCGCTCGCCGGAATCCGCGGACGGCCCGGTGCGTTGAAGCGTGGGCAGCCCCCTCATCCCGGGGAAACCCGCTACCCGCTGGAGCAGGCCGTGATGTTCAGCCGCCAGAAGACCTCGCTCGTCCCCTCCGACCAGGCGCTGCCCGGCCGCCAGGCCCCGGCGTTCACCCTGACCGAGCCGCACACGGTCCTCGGCCACCCGCTGACCGGGCCGTACCCGGAGGGGCTGGAGGTGGCGGACTTCGGGCTGGGCTGCTTCTGGGGCGCCGAGCGCGTGTTCTGGCAGCTGCCCGGCGTCTGGACGACGCTGGTCGGCTACCAGGGCGGCTACACCCCGAACCCGACGTACGAGGAGGTGTGCAGCGGGCTGACCGGGCACACCGAGGCGGTCCGGGTGGTGTTCGATCCGGCCGCGGTCTCCTACGAGCGGCTGCTGAAGGCCTTCTGGGAGGCGCACGACCCGACGCAGGGCAACCGCCAGGGCAATGACGTGGGCACCCAGTACCGCTCGGCGGTCTACACCCACTCCCCCGCGCAGGCCGCCACCGCGACCGCCTCCCGGGACGCCTTCCAGCCCGCCCTGACGGCGCTCGGTTACGGCCCTATCACCACCGAGATCGCCCCGGCCGGCCCGTTCTACCCGGCCGAGCCGTACCACCAGCAGTACCTGTCCGAGGCCAAGAACCCCAACGGCTACTGCGGTCTCGGCGGTACCGGCGCCTCCTGTCCGATCGGCGTGGCCCGCACCCGGGGCTGACCGGGGCGCCCGGCGCGGGGCCGGCCACTCGAGGTGACCGCGGCCCGCGCCGGGGCGCAGACTGGAATGGCCAGCAGGCCGGCCCGGCCGCGTGCCGGCGGCCGGGCCGCCCTCGCGGAGAGGAGTGCGCCATGTCCGGTCTGGTCCGCAAGAGTTTCGACGCCCCCGAGGAGGTCCGCCCCTTCGAGGAGGGCAAGGGCGAACTGCGGCTGGTCAACCTGGACGCCGGCCCGGTCGGCCGGGCCGTGTTCCAGCCCGGGTGGCAGTGGTCCAAGCACGTGAAGCCGATCGCGAAGACCGAGAGCTGTCAGGCGCCCCACATGGGATACGTGATCTCCGGCCGGATGAAGATCGTCATGGACGACGGCCAGGAGGTCGAGTTCGGCCCCGGCGACTACATGCTCTGCCCGCCCGGCCACGACGCCTGGGTGCTGGGTGAGGAGCCGTGCGTGATCGTCGACTGGCAGGGCTACGCGGACTACGCGAAGCGGGCGTGACCGGTCCGGTCACACCCGCTTCGGGGCCCTGCCGTCGACGCGCGTCCCACCCGGGACGTCCGCCGGGTGCCGCTCAGACGGCGCTGCCGGCCTTCCAGTCGGCCCAGCTCAGGTTCCAGCCGTTCAGGCCGTTGTCCGGGGCGACGGTCTTGTCGCCGGAGTTCACGACCTCGACGACGTCGCCGACCATCGAGGACTTGTAGAACTTGTAGCCGTCCGTGCCGCTGTCCTGCGCGCCCTTGGCGTCCTGCAGGCCGACGCAGCCGTGGCTGGTGTTCTGGCTGCCGAAGATCGACGGCGAGGACCAGTAGTTGCCGTGGATGAAGGTGCCGGAGGTGGTGAGGCGCTGGGCGTGCGGCACGTCGGCGATGTCGTACTCGCTGCCCAGGTTGACGGTCTGCGAGTTCATCCGGGTCTGGGTGAACTGCTCGGAGATGACCATCTTGCCGCCCCAGGTGGTGTGCTCGGGGGCGCCGCCGGAGATCTTGTAGACGGCGCTGACCTGGCCGTCCGTGGTCACGGTGAGCTTCTTGGTGGCGAGGTCGGCGACGCTGGTCTGGGCGCGGCCGATGGTGAAGCTCACGTCCTTGGACTGGGTGCCGTACACGCCCTTCGCGCCCTCGACGTCCTTGAGCCGGAGCTTGAGGGTGACCTTGGTGCCCTTGGCCCAGTACTCCTGCGGCCGGAAGTCGAGCCGGGTGCTGGAGAACCAGTGGCCGACGATCTCGACACCGGGCTCGGCCGTGACGGTGATCGCCTGCTGGACGGCCTTGCGGTCGGTGATCGGCTTGCTGAAGTTGATCGAGACCGGCATGCCGACGCCGACCGTCGAGCCGTCCTCGGGGGTGAAGTAGCCCACGAAGGTGTTGGCCGGGGTCGCCGTGGTGAAGGTCGCGTTGGCGTCCGCCTCCAGCTTGTCCTTGTCGACGGCGGTGGCGGTGACGGAGTACTTGGTGCCGCTGGCCGGGGCCGCGGCCGAGGTCCAGCCGGTGTTGTCGGCGGACAGCTGGCCGGCCAGCTCCTTGCCGGTGGAGTCGGTGACCTTGACGCTGCTCAGGGTGCCGTTGGTGACGGTCACCTTGACGGGCTCGCTGAAGCTGGCGCCGGTGGCGCCGTCGGCCGGGGTGACGGTGATGACGGCGGTCGACGTCTTCGGCGCGCTGCTGCCGCCGCCCGAGCCCGCGGCGCCGCCCCCTCCGGAGCCGCCGCTGCCGCCACTGCCCCCGCTGCCGCTGTTGTCGTTGCAGGCCGCCAGCAGCATCACCGGCGCTCCGATCAGGCCCGCGAGCACCCCACGTCGGCTCCAGTTGCTTCCGGCCACCCGCCCCTGACCGTCCCGTGCCGTCACGTCGCGTCTCCCTGCTGATCACCCGGGCATGTACGGATACAGAAACGCGATCCGCCCGGCCGCGGTTCCATCCCCGAAGGGTAAGCGATCGTATGAGATGACCCAACGGCCGGACGAACATGGAGAAAACGCCCGACCCGCCGAAGCGGACCGGGCGTTCACGGGGGGTGCGGTGGGGCCGACTACTCGGCCGACTCCTCCACGGAGTACTCGTCCCACTCCTCGTTCTCGGGGTCGAACTCGGTCTGCGCCGACTCCCAGGTCGCCGAGGCGAGCTCGACGCCCGGCACGTCGCCGAGCAGCGCGACGGGGTCGATGAAGTGGGCGAGCGAACCCGACGGGTCCACCTCGATGGCCTCGACGGACTGGGCCCGCTCCTCGTCGTCGAGGTACTCGTCCTCGACGACCTGCTGCAGGGCGGCCGCCTTGAGCGCGCCCTCGTCGGTGATCTCCGCGATCAGCTCGATCCTGAGCTTGACGTAACGCGGGGCGTCCTGGTCGGTCGTTTCAGTGCTGGTCATGCGTGCGAGCGTACGGGACAGCGGGCCCCTCGGCGCGCACGGCCGGGTCCGGACGCCCCGGAACGCCACGGCTCACGGAGGGCCGGCACGCGGGGGCGGGGCGCAGGGCACGGAAAGGGCCGGTCCTCGCCAGGAGGACCGGCCCCGCCGTCTGCGCCGCTCCCCCACCCGGGAGCCGCGCGGACGCGCCGTTCGGCGCGGTGTGCACCGCGGGAGCCGCCGCACCCTGTCCACCGGCCGGAGCCGGACAGGGGCGGGACGACGGCGCCTCCCGCGGAGGGGCCCCTCCCTCCGATGCCGGTCGGGGAGGGCGGACACGGCGGCCGGGTCAGGACCGTCCGACGTGTCCGGAGCCGACCGCGTCCACCGGGGAGCCGCTCCCGGTGGTCCACTGCCGTCTCGCTCGGCGTCTTGCCGTTGACCACCACGATGCCGGAGCGTTGTTAACCCCGTGCTGCGGGCAGGTGACGCGGGTGTACCACTTCGCCCGTGGACGAATCCCGGCCCGGCTTTCGGCCGGGCCGGGGGCCGGTGACCGGGCGTCAGTGCGCGCCGCGGGTGGCCAGGAAGCCCAGCAGGTCCTGCCGGGTGACGATGCCGTGCGGCTTGCCCTCCACCAGCACGACCGCCGCGTCGGCCTTCTCCAGCACGGTCATCAGGTTGGTGACGGTCTCGCCGGAGCCGACCACCGGCAGCGGCTTGGACATCACCTTGTCGAGCGTGTCGGTGAGCTCGATCTCCTTCGCGAAGACGCCCTCCAGCAGCAGCTTCTCCGCCACGGAGCCGATCACCTCGCCGGCCATGATGTCCGGGTGCCCGGCGCCCGGGGAGACCACCGGCATCTGCGAGACGCCGTACTCGCGCAGCACCCGGACCGCCTCGGCGACCGTCTCGTTCGGGTGCATGTGGACGAACTGCGGGATGCCGCGCTGCTCGATGGCCTCCTTGCGGGCCAGCACCTCGCCGATGTGGGCCTCGTCGGTGGACGAGGGCAGGAAGCCGTAGTCGGCCATCCAGTCGTCGTTGAAGATCTTCGACAGGTAGCCGCGGCCGCCGTCCGGCAGCAGCACCACCACGACGTCGTCCGGCCCGAGCTCGCGGGCCACCTCCAGCGCGGCCACCACGGCCATGCCGCAGGACCCGCCGACCAGCAGGCCCTCCTCCTTGGCCAGGCGGCGGGTCATCTGGAACGAGTCCTTGTCGGAGACGGCGACGATCCCGTCCGCGACGCCGCGGTCGTAGGCGGTCGGCCAGAAGTCCTCACCGACGCCCTCGACCAGGTACGGCCGGCCGGTGCCGCCCGAGTAGACCGAGCCCTCCGGGTCGGCGCCGATCACCTTGACCTTGCCGCCGGAGACCTCCTTCAGGTAGTTGCCGGTGCCGGAGATGGTGCCGCCGGTGCCGACGCCCGCCACGAAGTGGGTGATCCGGCCCTCCGTCTGCTCCCACAGCTCCGGCCCGGTGGAGTGGTAGTGCGAGGCCGGGTTCTCCGGGTTGGAGTACTGGTCCGGCTTCCAGGCGTTCGGGGTCTCGCGGACCAGGCGGTCGGAGACGTTGTAGTAGGAGTCCGGGTGCTCCGGGGCGACGGCGGTCGGGCAGACGACGACCTCGGCGCCGTACGCGCGCAGGGTGTTGATCTTGTCGGTGGACACCTTGTCGGGACAGACGAAGATGCACTTGTAGCCCTTCTGCTGGGCCACGATCGCCAGACCGACACCGGTGTTGCCCGAGGTCGGCTCGACGATGGTGCCGCCCGGCTTGAGGGCCCCCGAGGCCTCGGCGGCCTCGATCATCCGCATCGCGATGCGGTCCTTCACCGAGCCGCCGGGGTTGAAGTACTCGACCTTCGCCAGCACTGTCGCGCTGATGCCCTCGGTGACCTTGTTGAGCTTGACCAGCGGCGTGTTGCCGACCAGGTCGATGATCGAGTTGTGGTACCGCACGGGGGTCCTCCCGGTCTATGGGCATGCGAGTGCATTCGGTACTGCAAAGCCTATGGCGTGGGCGGTGTCGCGGGATTCCCCTCCGGCGCACCGCCTCCAATGGCCCACCCGCGCCGCCGCCCCCGGTACTCGCACCCGCCATCCGGGTAAGAGCGCTGTGAGGCACTGCCGTGTCCCCCGAGGGGCCGGCACGAGGACGCGAAGGGGGTACCGGATGCCAGGCGCACAGGACTCGCGGGCCCGGGTGGCCCGGCGGATCGCCACGGCGGCGGCGTACGGCGGCGGCGGCCTCGGCCTGCTCGGCGTGGGCCTGGTCGGCCTGCTGCTGACCGAGAGCAAACTCGCCATCCAGGCCATCGGCATGCTGGAGACCCACCCGCCCAAGGCCGACGGCGTCTACGGCGAGGCCTTCGCCGACCGCGCCGCCGCCCCGCAGCCGCCGCTGGTGCTGGCCGTCCTCGGCGACTCCACCGGCGCCGGCCTCGGCGTGGCCCGCGCCCGCGAGACCCCGGGCGCCCTGCTGGCCGCGGGCCTGGCCTCGGTGGCCGAGCGTCCGGTGCGGCTGGTCAACGTGGCCCGCTCCGGCGGCCGCTCCGCCGACCTCTCCGGCCAGCTGGAGCAGGCCCTGCCGCACCACCCGGACATCGCCGTGATCATGATCGGCGCCAACGACGTGACCCGGCACAGCCCGGCCCAGGTCGCCGTCCGCCAGCTCGGCGAGGCCGTGGCCGCCCTGCGCGCCAACGGCAGCGAGGTGGTGGTGGGCACCTGCCCGGACCTCGGCACGATCAAGCCGGTGCGCCCGCCGCTGCGCTGGGTGGCCCGGCGGCTCAGCCGCCAGCTGGCCGCCGCGCAGACCATCGCGGTGGTCGAGGCGGGCGGCCGCACCGTCTCGCTGGGCTCGCTGCTGGGCCCGGAGTTCGCCGCCCGGCCCGAGATGTTCGCCGCCGACCGCTACCACCCGTCCGCCCAGGGCTACGCCACCGCCGCGATGGCCGTGCTGCCCTCGGTCTGCGCGGCGCTCGGCCTCTGGCCGGACGAGGAGCGCCCGAGCGCGCCCGTCCCGGGCGAGGCCGTGCTGCCGGTCGCGGTGGCCGCCGCGGCGGCCGCCGGACGGGCGGGCACCGAGGTGGCGGCCGTGGAGGCGGAGGGCGCGGGCCGGCGCTGGGCCCTGCTGCGGCACCGGCTGCGGGTCGGCCTGCCGGACCCGGAGAACGGGCGGGGCGCCGCTTCGGACCAGCGCCCGGAGCGGGGCCAGGACCAAGGCCGGAATCATGGTCAGGCCCCGGGGAATACGTCGGCCAGCTCACACGCTGGAGCCGGTGACGCTTGAACTACCAAGCGGTAGCTTACCTCCCGGACCGCCAGTCCGCCGTAACTCAGCGAGGAGCCCGCCATGCCCGAAGCCGTCATCGTCAGCGCCGCCCGTTCGCCGATCGGCCGGGCCTTCAAGGGCTCGCTCAAGGACGTCCGCCCGGACGACCTGACCGCCCACATCATCCAGGCCGCCCTGGCCAAGGTGCCGCAGCTCGACCCTCGCGAGATCGACGACCTGATGCTCGGCTGCGGCCTGCCCGGCGGCGAGCAGGGCCACAACCTGGCCCGCATCGTGGCGGTGCAGATGGGCATGGACTACCTGCCCGGCGCGACCATCACCCGCTACTGCTCCTCCTCGCTGCAGACCACGCGCATGGCCCTGCACGCGATCCGGGCCGGCGAGGGCGACGTCTTCATCTCCGCCGGCGTGGAGACCGTCTCGCGCAGCGTCAACGGCACCTCGGACGGCCTGCCCGGCACGATGAACCCGGTCTTCGACGAGGCCCAGGCCCGCACCAAGCAGCGGGCCGAGGAGGGCGGCGGCGAGTGGCACGACCCGCGTGAGGACGGCCTGCTGCCGGACGCCTACATCGCGATGGGCCAGACCGCCGAGAACCTGGCCGCGCTCAAGGGCATCACCCGCGCCGAGCAGGACGAGTTCGGCGTCCGCTCGCAGAACCTCGCCGAGGCCGCCATCAAGGCCGGCTTCTGGGAGCGCGAGATCACTCCGGTCACCCTGCCGGACGGCACCGTGGTCAGCACGGACGACGGCCCGCGCGCCGGCGTCACGCTGGAGGGCGTCTCCGGCCTGAAGCCGGTCTTCCGCCCCGACGGCACCGTCACCGCCGGAAACTGCTGCCCGCTGAACGACGGCGCCGCCGCGCTGGTCGTCATGTCCGACACCAGGGCGCGGGAGCTGGGCATCACCCCGCTCGCCCGGGTGGTCTCCACCGGCGTCAGCGCCCTCTCCCCCGAGATCATGGGCTACGGCCCGGTCGAGGCCTCCAAGCAGGCGCTCAAGCGGGCCGGCCTGACCATCGACGACATCGACCTGGTCGAGATCAACGAGGCCTTCGCGGCCCAGGTGATCCCCTCCTACCGCGACCTCGGCATCGACCTGGACAAGCTGAACGTCAACGGCGGCGCCATCGCGGTCGGCCACCCCTTCGGCATGACCGGCGCCCGCATCACCACCACGCTGATCAACTCCCTGCAGTGGCACGACAAGCAGTTCGGGCTGGAGACCATGTGCGTCGGCGGCGGCCAGGGCATGGCCATGGTCATCGAGCGCCTCAGCTGAACCACCGAACCGCTCCGAGGGGTCTGGACCACCCGTTCGGCGTGGCATAGCGTAATTGAGGGCCGGATCACACCGAGAGGTCGATCCGGCCCTCTTCCTGTTCGTTTCCGACCCGGAAATCGACGGTGCGGAGCGGATCAACTCCACTGCGTAGAACGGTGGTACCTAACAATTTGGGGACAAGTGCGAAAGTCCGGGAGGAATTAGACATTCGCCACTGCGGCACCACCCCCGAATGCGGCAGTGTGGAGGCGTAACCCCGTTCCGCTCCTCGCTAGGAGTACGTTCCGTGAGCGCCGTCCACACCATCCTGCTGCTGATCCTGATCGCCGTGTCGAGCGCCGTCCTGCTCCACCTCCGGGGAGTCTCCCGCCGGTTGGACGCGCAGGCCGCGACCCGGACCGCACCCGCACCGGTCGACGAGGCCGCGATACGCCGGGCCGTCACCGAGGCGCTCGCCGCCGACCGTGAGCGGGAGATCACCGAGGCCCGGGCGTTCTGGGCCGAGCAGGAGGCCCGCGCGGCCGAGGACGCGCCACTGTTCGACACCCCCTTCACCGGGGCGTTCACCGGCACCGACGAGTGGCCGCTGTTCTTCCCCCGCCCCACCGGCCCGCAGGACGCCGCCGACAACGCCGGGACGATGGACCCGGAGTTCGGCGAGGCGCTGCGCTCCGCGCTGGAGGACCTGATCAGCGACGGCGGCACCGGCCCGGCCGAGCCCGGCACCGAGGGCGGCGCGCCGCTGCGCCCCGGGCATCCGGTCGGCGAACCCGTCAAGGACGTGCGGGCCCGTCGCGAAGCCGACCTGCTGGCCACCGGCCTGGAGGCCGGGCTGCTGGACGCCGAGCCCGCCGTGGACGACGCCCCGATCGCCGCGCCCGACCCGCGCCGTCACCCCTCCCACCCCGACTTCGTGCCGAGCCAGGCGCCCTCCCGCGAGTGGACGGACACCCGGCTGACCGCCCTCGCCGACGAGGCCGTCGCCCTGGTCGACGTCCGCCCGGGCCCGCTGGGCACCCTGGACGTGTACGCCTTCGCCGACGGCACCACGCTGTGCGTGGCCCCGGGCGACCGGGAGGCCGCCTACCGGCTGATCGACGCGGTCCGCGCCGGTGAGCACGTCCGGCTGCTCGGCGGCTCGCGCTTCTCCGGCTCGTACTCGCTGACCTTCTCCACCGACGAGGAGGCCGTCTACGTGCTCGCCGACCGCGTGGTCGCCAGCATCTGACGCCGGATCACCACGAACCACCCATGCGGCAGCAATGAAGGCCGGCCGGGTCAAGGGGTTACCGACCCGGCCGGCCTTCGGCGTGCCCGGCCTCCGTAGGGCCTCAGGCGCAGAGCGCGGCCGTCTCCCGCACCGTGGCCACCGCCCCGGCCAGCACCTCGTCCGCGGCCGCAGGCCCGTCCGGCAGCGCCAGCTCGGCGCCGGCGGGCAGCGCCGCGAGCGCGGCCGCCAGGTCGTGCCCGGCGACGGCCAGCTGGTCCCCGACCGCGAAGGGCCCGGCGTCCGGGAACTCCCGCCCGGTCTCGCCCTCCGCCGCCAGCGCCAGCGCGGCCAACCGCCGCGCCAGCGCCAGCACCGCCGCGGCTCGCGAGGCGTGCCCGGGCACGGCGCCCAGCAACTTGCTCTGCGGCAGCGAGCGGAAACGATCCGCCAGGGAGTCCACGGCTTCGACCAGGGGCTGTACGTCATGCATGCAGAGGAGCCTAGACGCCGCCGGGGGGGGGGGGGGGGGGGGGGGGGGGGGGGGGGGGGGGGGGGGGGGGGGGGGGGGGGGGGGGGGGGGGGGGGGGGAGGGGGGAGGGCG